>JAIRLV010000172.1 GCA_031259185.1 Elusimicrobiota bacterium
TAAATTTTTAAAATTAAAAATATTTTTTTTACATCTTTACCAATATAAATATCAGAATAAAGCATCGCTAGCATGTTCATGACGCTAACATTTCATACTATAAAGTAAAGGATATATTATTGTTTTTTGTTTATCAAAATTGAGTTTATTTTAATAAAAAAGATTCATTTTTAATTTTTTTTAATCTTTTGTTTTTTTTTATAAATTAGAAATTTCTTTTATCTTCTTATATATGTGTTATTTCGGTTCATTTTATAGTTAATTTTATTTTTCACTTTTGTAATTTTTACATGTCCTTGTAAAACCATCATTGCATAAAACTCTACCTTTATTGGAACCTATATAATATTTACAAAAATAAACTAAACTAAAAGCGCCCTCGTCTAAATAACAATATTTGCAATCTGATCCTATATATTTGTCTTTATTATATTTATTTTTTATTTTTAATTCTTCTTTACCAATTTTTTCCATAATAATAAAATGAATCTTTTATTTTTTTATAAATATTTTTTATTTTTATATTAAAAATAAATTTCATACTTATAGTATATAAATATTGCTTTATTTTTAAAATCTCAAAAATCGTTTTTAACTATTTTTATATTTTTTTTTGCATTATCTAACCATTTTTTTATTTCTTTATCCATCTCAATTTGATATAAATATTGTTTTATATGTTCTTTTACTTCATCAAAAGATTTTTTTTGCTCCAATTTTTTTTCTTCGCTTTTAATTATGTGATATCCTACGCTTGTTTTTATGACATTGCTTACCTGTCCTACATTTAGGGCAAAAGCTGCGTCTTCAAATTCTTTAAGCATCTGTCCACGTGGGAATAATCCTAAATCTCCTCCTCTTTCAGCAGAAGTTTTATCTTCAGAATTTTTTCTAGCATATTCCGCGAAATCTGTCTTTTTGTCTTTATCAATTTTAGCTTTCAAACTTCTCATTTTTTTTAATACTTCCGCATCATTTTTTCCATCTGTCCTCATTAAAATATGCCTAAC
Organism: Elusimicrobiota bacterium; assembly: GCA_031259185.1. GTDB lineage: Bacteria > RUG730 > RUG730 > RUG730 > RUG730 > JAIRLV01. The sequence continues at coordinate 1,011 of JAIRLV010000172.1, forward strand.
TCTGACTACTGCTGGATCTACCATTTCTGCTTCATGTTCATTGTAATATTTTCTAGCTTCTTCATCTGATGGAACATTTACTTTGCTTTTTATTTCAGTATTTATAACTTCCATAATAACAAGTTGATCTGTTAATTTTTTTGTAAATTGGGCTTCTGACATATTCAATTTTTTTAATTCATTTTTAAATTCATCTTCTGTTTTGAATCTATCTTTTACCTCTTCTAGAGATTTATCTATTTTCCTTTTTGAAACATTAATTTTTTTATTTTTTGCTTCTTGTAATATAACTTTTTCATCAATCATTTGTTCTAAAATGTTATCTTTTAATTTTTTTTCACCGTCATTTTCTAAAAAATTTGGATTAAGTTGTTTATATTGATCAATTATAGGATTTGCTATTCCTTCAAAATCTGATAATAATATTGAATCTTTTCCGACTTTTACTATAACTTTATTGGAAAATTTCTCTGCGCCAAAAATATAAGAAAAAATTGATAAAAAAATTGATAAAAAAATGATAATATTTTTTGTTTTAATCATAATTTTATTCCTCATTTTCACCCTCATTTATATTAATTTTATTTAGGATATCTCTTTTTATTGTGATTTTTAAATTTTCACTGTTTCTATTATACCAGTCATCAAATTTTTGTCTTTCTAATAGTCTAGTTAAATTTAATTTTACAGCATCAAATGTTATTGGTTCTCCAATTCTTTCATCTAATTTTTTTATTATATGAAAACCAAAACTAGAACTTATAACGTCACTAACATCTCCATTATCTTTTAATGCAAAAGCTGCTGTTTCAAACTCTGGGACCATCTGGCCTTTTCCAAACCAATCTAATTCTCCATAATTATTGCTACTTGATGAATCTATTGAATAACTGCTTGCAAGAACTGCAAAATCAACTCCATTTTTTAATTCTGCCAAAATGTTATCAGCTAATAGATTGTCTGTAACTAATATATGCGCTACTTTTATTTGTTTTGGCGCGTTATAATAATCTTTATCTTTATCAAACTCGTTAGCAATTTCTTCATCGCTTACCTTTAATTCCGTATCTCTTAAATCTCTTATCAAATCTGTTACTAATGTCTGCCTTTCAAAGTTTTTTAATTTTGATTGATAATCTTCTCTCTTATCATATCCTTTATCTTTTGCTAATTGAAGCATTACTGTTTCTCTAACAATTGTATCCAAAATTTGATTTTTCCCTTGTTCGCTATTCAAAAAATCTGGATTATAAAAATATGAAACTTCTTTTAGTCTATCTTCAAAATCTTTTGTAGAAACAATTTCATCTTTTGTTTTTACTAAAACCTCTTCTTTTTTATTACACGCAACTAATCCAATCAAAAATAATAAAAATAAGCAAAATTTAGCAAAATTGACTTTTTTCATTTTAAGAAAACCCTCCATTAAATTTAAAAATTTATATAATAAAATTACATTTTTAAAATATTATTTTTTAGTAATTAAAAATTTTAATTATTAAATTAGTTTTATAAAAAATAATATCATCATGATTAATATTTTATCGCCTAAATTTGTGTCTATCATTAATATCAAATCGGTGAATATATCTCAATTATTTTTCATTAATATTTATTTTTCTATATACTTATATTTTATAATTAAACATTTTTATTATAAATTAGTCAAGTTTTTTTGTTTTATTTTTTTTAAAAATTTATTTTTACGAGTTTTTGCTATTGCTATAACAGTCCTTTCATGATAAGAAAATTATTAAAATAAAAAATTCGCAAAAAATTCGCATCTAAAAAAGTTAATAATTATATTAAAATAGTTATTGATGAATTTTACATATTATTAAGTTAATAATTATATTAAAATAGTTATTGATGAATTTTTACATATTATTAATTCGAATTTAGGAGGAGATGTAAAAATGTTTAAAATTGAAAAAACCAAAATAAAAATTTTAAGTATTTTCCTATTAGTATCTATAAATATGAATTATTTTTATGGGACAAGCTACGCAAACCCAATAAAAATACAAATACAAAATAATTTATTAATTCCACCAAAATATGGAAAAATAGTAGAAAGTTTTGTAGGTGATAGCGAAGAAGAATATATTATAATCCAAGATTTACATTGCAATTTAAAAGTTCAAGAAGATATTTACAAAATGATAAAAGAAATAAAGAACTTAAATAAAAAAAATTTAAAAGTAATAGGGGTAGAAGGAAGTTATGAAAGAATAGATACGAGTATATTAAATTTTATAAAAAATAAAGAACAAAAGACAAAAATAGTAAAATATCTATTCAAAAAAGGATATATTACAGGAGCAGAATATTATAAGATATTTGAAAAAGAAAATGTAGATTTGATAGGCCTTGAAGAAAAGGAAATGTATGAAGAAAATCTTGAAATTTTATATGAAACGTTTAAAAACAAGAAAAGTTTGAATTACATATTCAAAAAAACTGAAAAAAACTTAGAAGAAATGGGAGAATATGTATATAACGATATAACAAAAAAATTTAAAGAAGAGGGAAATAAATATAAAAAAGGTATTTTGGGATTAGAAAAATATATAAAAATATTAGACAATTACGACAAAAATTTAAAAATAAATAAATTAAGGACAAAAGATAATATAAATAAAATAATTACATTAGAAGAAAAAAGATTATCTATAGATCTATACGAATTAAAATGGGAAACAGAAGTATTATTAAAACAAATAAGTAATAGATTTAGAAAAAAGGAAATAGAAATACTGCAAAGATATAAAAACGATGAATATTATTATTTATATCTTCAAACAATATTAAAAAAAAATAATATAAATATAACTAGAAATTATAAAACAATATCAGATTATATAGAATATTTAAAAATGGCAAATGACGTAAATGAAATAGATTTAATTAATGAAATAGAGACTATACAATATGAAATAGAACAGGAATTATTAAAAAAAAATGAAGAGGCACAAAATTTATTATTATGCAAAAAATATATTGAAATTTATAAAAGATATTTATTAAACGATGCTAATGAAAAAGAAGTAATTGAGTTTAAATCACAAAAAAATATTTACAAAAAACAGTTAATAGAAAATTTGTATAGATTCGATAGATTTTTTTCTGAAAAAGAAGAAGAATTACGAAAAATAGAAAAAAATATGAACCGATTTTATGAATTGGCAGATAAAAGAAGCGATATTTTAATTAATAATATAGTAAAAATAAAAAAAGGAAAAACAAAAGTAATTGTAGTTGGAGGATATCACACAAATAGAATAAAAGAAAATTTAAAAGTAAGAGGTTTAAGTTATAAAATATTAACGCCACGAGTAGATAAAAAAATAGCAAACAATATATATGAAAAAAGAATATTAGAGCAAGGTAATTTAAAAAGGAATAAAAAATTAGATATATCGATAGAATCCAATATTGAAAAAAATAAAATTCTACCACCAAGTATATTTAAATTACAAATAAATCAAAATATAGATAGTCCAGAAAAAGTTTTAAATGTTTTACTAGAAAGATATATGACAAAGAGTGAAATAAATGAATTTAGAGCAAAAATGGATAAAGATTTAAATTTATCCATTGTAAACACATCTTTTATAAATGTTTTAAAAAATATATCAAGTCCTGCTAAAATCTTTCATGTTTTTTCACCAATTTCTCTAATTATATCTCGTATCAGTATCCTATTTTATCCTAGATCTACATTATCTAATATGGCTTCATTAATTGGCGACAATGTGGATATACAAAACGAATCAATTAGTGAGGAATCTATTGACTTACCAACTTTTTGGGAATATTTTTATAATGATAAAAAAATTAAATCAATACAATTTCTAAAATTGAATAAGACTTATTCAAATAAAATTCTAGCTAAAGGATATTATGAAGGAACAAGCAACAAATTAATAATTTATATTTCTTCGCGTTTATTTCAAATAATTACTGAATTAAAACAAAAAAATGAAACCTTTACCATTTTTTATAGTCTCGTAAATGCAATATTATTGCATGAAATAAAGGAATTAGAATTTATAAACATACATAAAGTTCAAAATGCACATGAGCAGTCCCTAAAAACCAATCAAAGGAATAGTGATATAATACTATTTTTGAATCAGTTAAATAAAAACGATAGTGAAACTAAAATAGATAACGATGTAAAAAGTATAGTGGAATTCTACGATAATTCTATATTACATTCATTTTCTAGAGAATTCTTGAAAATTTTTTATGATATAGAACAAAATACCAAAAATAAAAATAATAAGTATCTTATTAATAATAGGTATTTGATAAATCTACAAAATATTTATTATCTAATACTTAGTATGGGAGAAAATTTTACAAATAGTATAAAAAATGAACACAAGCTTTTATATTCTCAACTTGAAATGATAGTGGATATCCCTTTTTCAAGTAAAGTTCTAGATACAAATTATTTTATAAAATATAACAAAGTCAAAATAGAATTAGAAAAAGTAATAAAATATTTATTAGCTCACAATGAAATTTTTCTTGAAATAGCAGAAAAAATGTTTGAATATTCAAGTGAATGTGAATATGATGATTTTTTTGCAAGATACAAATATTTAAATATAGCGAATAATAAATTTGAGAATATAAAAAAATATGTCGAAATATTATTTAATTCTAACGATAATCCTAACCAAAAATTACTAGGAGCACAGGCTGATTTAAAAGAACTTTTAAATGACTTAAATAAAGAATATAAGTTATTAATTAATAAGAAAGAGGAGGAAAAAGGATATATATATTTTGCAGATATTTTATTTGCAAATGATATAGATGAATTAAAAAAAGCGATATTGAATAGATTAGAACAAAATACAAAAAAAAGATATGGTAAAAAGAGAAATGAAATGAGAGAAGCAGTTTTGCCAGTAACATTTGAAGGGAATGAAGTTTTATATAGAGGGATTAGGGTAAAGAGGGAGATAATAGAGAAAATTTTTAATGTTGGAGAACAAGGGAATCCTAATTATAATTTTTTGGATTATGCATTAAATCCCATGGCTTATACAAAGTTAGGTGCTAAACCTTTTGGAGAAAATAACCATTATCCTGAATCTATAGCTGGGACAACACAACTAACAATTTTTAGAACACATGCTTTAACATTTTTATATGAAGGAAACGAAGGCTATGAACTAAAAGATTCTAATAATATTTTAATTATTAAACCTAAAAAAAATCAAGAAATTCAATTGACAACAATATCGTTTATTGGTGCTATTTATGAAGGAGAAATAGATTTATGGGAAGTTTATAGTCACGAAATTTTTTGTGCTATAACCGTAGAAAATAAGGGAAATGGTACAATAAAGAAAATTCTTTATAATCCAAACTATGTGAAAAGAGAAGTAGAATATGATATAAACGATATAGAAGTAAATAAAGTGTTTACATCGTTAATACGGGGCACCGAAATGTTTAAAAATAATCAAGAAAAAGAAATGACAAATGACACAAAAGTCGGTAAATTTTTTAATAAATTATTTATAATGCCATTAATCAATTTTTATAAAAATATAGATTATTATAAAATATTTGCATCTTTAGTAGAGCATAAATTACAAAAGGAAATAAAATATTTTTTTAATAGTTCCATTGTTAAAGATATTATTAAATTAAATGTAAATCAAAATACTAATATTGAGGATATTAAACGAAATAGTGACGGAATATTCAAATTTCTTACAGATGGATGGAAGCCACAAAAGGAATATGAGCATAATGGCAGATTTGTTTTATACAATATTTATATTTTATATAAAAAGTTATTGAAAGAAATATTTAATTCAATAAATAATTATGAAAATGCTATGCAACATGCTAATGAATATATTTTGTCTTTTTTTGGTAGCAAGTCAGTAACTAACATTTCATCAACAGAAATAAATAGTGTTTATACTGATATATTTCTACAAACATATAATGAGAATAAAATCCTAACATATATGGGATATGGTATACAAAAACCTTCTGGTAGTTCTACAGAAATAGGAATAAAGTTTATAAAAGATGCTTATTTTTATTTATCACTACAAAAAAAAGAAAAATATAGGGAATTTAATTTAAACAATTTTAATATTATTGTACCACAAGCAGAAACAAAAAAAGAATTAAATTTTAAAGATTCCCTGGATTTCTTAGCAGAATTTGTAATGGACTTTTACAATAATATTAGAATGCCAATTGATAGAGATATTTCTTTTTATAATATTACAGAACAAAACAAAAATAGAAATAACGATTATCAAAATAGAGGGCATCATGATTCAAGACATATATTTAGAGTATATAAAATGATTTTAGAATTATGCCAAATTTTTAACTTGAAAAAAGAAGAAGTATTTTATGCAGTGATTTTTGGCCTGTTTCACGACTCTTGTAGAAGAGGAATAAATGAAGATTTTTGGGATCACGAAAGTGCAGCATTGGCAACTGAGTTTTTAGTTGGATTAGGAATTCCTATAAACAAATTAGTTCATATTAGAGACAGTGTGACAGATAAAAAGAGTGTATATTTAAAAGAGTCAATCAGTATAGCGGATGTTATAGCTATGATAATAGATATAGCAGATAGCATAGATATAATTAGAATTGAAAAAAAAGTATGGTATGACACCAAAGTTATTCAAAATTTTAATAAAATATTGACTTTTATAAATAAAGAAGGTGATGTGGAAATAATAAATAATATGTGTGTATTTTTGTTTAAGTATATACTTTTTATTTTTCACACAAATTTTACATATGATCGAGACGAGTCAGGGATTCTAGGTCCAGTTAAATTTTCTTTTGATGAAAAAGGTTATTTCAAAGAATTCCAATCTATCACCTTTTATCTAATTTGGGACTTATTAACAGATAATATACCACATCAAAATGTTACTTTTAAAGAGATACAAAAAATTTATGAAGATCATGGAAATTCAAAAAAAGTAAAAAGACTCTTAATAGATTTTAAAAACTGTTTAAAAACTAAAGAAAGTTTTGACAACTTATTGCGTTCTAATCATTTTTATAATATACTTGATGATCAATCTGATACTTCAACTTTATATCCTGTTACTAATTATCTTAACACATTGGATGTCTCGTCAGATATAAATAATGTAGATAAGGCACAAAATGAACAACTTGAAATTTATAAAAAAAATCAAGAAATTTTATATAATAATGATTTTGTAAATCTTAAAGCAGTTATAACAATAGTATCTTTTATGATGACGGGATTGGCTACTCATAGAGTTCTATTTAGACTTACTAATGTAAAAAGATATATCGAGTTTGTAAGAGTAACAAAAAGAGAAATTATACTACCATTGAGTTCGTCTATCCAGGTATATAAAAAAATTTTAGATCTTAAGACTACAAAGACATTGATTAAATTGCTATTTCCTTTAAATCGCTCTATAATAATATCATTACAACAAATAGAGGATAAGGATAAAAAAAAGAAACACAAAGTGTTAGTGGAAGAAGTAGCTGAGGGTGCTTTTAGTGGAGTTGTCAGACATTTAAATACATATCCGTCATATATCAATAAAAATCATAAAAGTAAATTTGCAAAGTTTATTATCAAAACAAAAAAAGAAATTAATAATAAAATAAAAATTGATGGCAAAGCTATAAAATTAAAAATAGTAAAAAATCGTAACAATAAAAATGAAACAAAAATAATAGGACTAGAAGCTAATATGATGATAGATGGCAATCTAGAAGTGATAATGACAAAAAAACTAGCTAAAATATTAAAATATATGAAAAAATTATTAGGAAAATCTAAATATAACATATTAATTGATGAAATAATGAAACATGAAAAAATTGAATTAGAGAATATAAGACTTGGTAAAAGTCAAGAAGAAGCACATGAAATAGCATTAAAAAAATCAGGAAAATTTCAAGAAATTTTTTATAATATTATATTAAAATTGAACGAATTTGAGAAAAAAAATAATTTAGAAAATAACTATATTACAATAGAGTATTTGCAAAAATTTATAGATACAATAAAAGATTATTTGAATCAATTTGACATAGACAAAGAAATAACCCAAAAAGAAATATTTAAAATGAATAAAAAAATAAAAAAAATAATGATAAACTTGTTACCAGAAGTTTCAATAATAAGAAAAGAAGTGGTTATATATATGAATGAAATAAAAAATAAAGGATTAAAAACGAGACTTATAGAATTAGGGTTATTAAATGGTGAAAAATTAAAAGAAGGATTTAGAGTTTTATTGGCAGGACATCTATTAGATGAAAATATAATGGAAATTATAGAAAGTTTAGAAACAATGGATAATCTATATTGGGTAGGTGGAGAAAAAACATTAGAAACAATGAAGGCTGATCATAGAATAAAAAACTTGA
>JAIRLV010000306.1 GCA_031259185.1 Elusimicrobiota bacterium
AAAAAAAAGAATATTTTGAAACAATTGAATTAGGTTTGAAAAAAGGTCTGATTGTATCTGAAAGTAAAATAAAAAATTTATATAAATTTTTCTTTTATTTTTTCTTTGAGTGTATAATGCCAGAAACTTTGATTGAATTCAAAGATAAAGGTATGATGCCTATAAAATTTAAATTTAAAAGCGAAGAAGAATTAAACAATAATGAAGAATTAGATTATCTTTTCAATTGTATAGAAAAAAATATAAAGCCAAATTTTTCTAAATTTTATAATCTAGATACTTATTAAGTTTACAAAGAAATTATTTTTTTGATAATCGTAAGTAATCTACTGAATAATCTAAAAATAAAATGCAAGTATATTCTTCGTAATTCATTCTTATGTATAGAGAATGGTTAAAAGTGATGCTAGTATGAAATTATGGACACGTTTTGTTAGAATTTCTCCAATAAGGAAAGGAACGTGTCCCCCATGGCTCCCAAAAGATACACAGAAGATTTTAAAAAGATGGTTTCTGAGCTTTACAACAATGGTGCGAGTGTAAAACAACTATCTAGCGAATATGGTATCATTGATAAAACAATCTACACATGGATAAAATTCTATTCTCCGAACAAAGAAACATGAATGACCAAAGCAGATATGCTTGCGATCCAAAAACACATGAAACAACTTGAGGAGGACAATGTCAGTATTGAATCATTTCACGCAACTATAAAAAAGGAAGAAGTGTACCAGAAGCGATACTTCACTTTTAAAGAAGCGCATATACAACTTTTTCAATTTCATGGAAGCATTGGCTAAATGGAAGAATCGGCACGAATTATTTAATCTGTGCAATGTGAGTCCGTATCATTGATCTATGCGACTAACGCTTTGAGTCACAGATATTATCAAGAGAAAAGTAGGTTTAGCATCAGATTTTGCATTAACTTATAGTACAACGACCAGTTTAGAATTAATTTATTAAAAAAACTGTTTTAACAGTAGGCAATCCCTCATATAAAAATAAAGGAACTGTTTTTGATATTAATTCTAAAAAAGATTACTTTAATGTAATGGAATATGATTTAAAAAATAACTTGACTGTTTCCGAAAATATGATAAGTAATCTTTATAAATTTTCTTATTATTATTTTTTTGAAATCGTAATGCCAGGGACTTTAATTAAAAATCGCAACAATAAAATAACTTTTAAATTAAAAAGTGAGGATGATTTATATAAATGTATCGAATCTAATATTAAACCTAATTTTATGACTTTAAAGAACCAGCCTTGGTCCGCAATATATAACAATGAAGTATGAAATGATAAAAACTTGTAAATGGCAGAAGATTTTTGCCGAGCTTGTCCCGCCCATCGTAAAATCACGCAAAAGATCGCAGCGCCTTTCCTTCTGCCGCTGCGAGTCTAAAAGGAGGGATAGGAAGAGACGTTCATAGTTCACCGCCTGAGATTACCAGGTCTCTCCTTCGACGGGCTCTCCAATACGAGCGACGTAGTAAGTGAATTCTACTTGTGCAGGCATCATTCGTTGTGTGAGCAACTTCAATAACGGAGAGGTTGCACTTTGCCAGGCTGTCGTTGGATTTATGTAAGCTGAACAAGACTTTCGCAAAATCAGAGAATATCGAGAAATTCCGATTTTACATAGTTAAAACACAAATATAAAATTAAAGCTGCTTAATGAAATTTTCGGTGCTATTTATAAATCTGGGATCGTATTGTTATTATTGTTGAATTTAGAAAGAAAACTATATGAAAACAAAAAAAAATTATTGGACGAGTTTTTTGATGTACACGTCTATGCTGTTTTTTATTTTTAATGCTTTAATTCAATATTGTTTTGCAAGAAAAATTCATTGGTATGTATATATTTTCTTTACTGTATATATAATAATTTCCTTATTTGTTAAAATTTTAACAAATAAGGAAATTATATTAGTAAAATACATACTTTACTTAATAATATTTTTATTTTTGAGTTTTGCTTTTAGTTTAATAAAAAATCCATTTTTATTTCAAAATATTGTTGCATTCTTCCCTTATTTTAATCTAATTATATTTTTTGGTATTTTTTTTAGTATCAATTTAAAAAAATTTAATATTGATAGATATATAAAAATATTAATTTTTTTGGGTTTTATTACTTCTTTATTGGGAATATATCAAAATTTAGTAGATATTACAATATTTGGGATTGCTGATAAATTGCATTATTTTAATGACGAAAAATTAGCTGATTTTTTAGTAAATTCATATGAATACAAGAGAGCGACAGCGTTATTTTCTGCTATACAAGAATATGGGATGTTTATCTCTTTAACTACTTTATTATATTTTGAAAATGTAGAAAAAATAAATATTAAATCTTTTTTAAAATTTCCTATCGGAGTTATCTTTTTCATAGGAGGCATCTGTTCAGGTGGCAGAATATATATTCTTAATATATTTATTTTCATATTATATATGTTATGCAAAAAGATTTTTCAAAATAAATGCAGATTCAAAAAAAATTTTTTAAAAACAATATCTTATAGTGTATTAGTTGTATTATTTTCACCATTTATATACTCTGTTTTTTATAAAAGGATTGTAAGAATGGTTTTGTTTTTTTTCGATAAACATGAGTTTCTTTATCAAGAATCAGGTAGAATTGAGATAATGAAAAAAATTTTTGACGATGGATTTTTTGTTTTTTTGACAGGACATGGCTTAGGTACATCTTTTAATACTTTGGAAAATTTTTTTCCTCAAAACAATATAAACAGGACTACAGTTGAAAATGGATATGCCACTATTTGTTATGAAATTGGTATTTTTATCGCTATTTTATATTTATTTATGCTTTTAAAATCATTATCATGCAGTATAAGAAACAATAATAGATATAATACATTTTCTTGTACAAGTGTTATTTTAGCGATTATTATTTCTTGCTTTTTTGTTCATACTTTTGTTGTTTCAACAGTATTTTTATCATTTGAGCTTATTGTTTTTTATCAAATATATCTAAATGAGATGCATAAGCATCAAATTATTAGATATTTACGCTTAGAAAGGAGTAATTTTGAATAAATTAAAAAAAAAAAATTCAGAAAATATTTTGTATAACATTTTTAAATTTTCTATTAATACATGGTTTAGTTTTTTGATTAACTTTTTTGCAATTATGGTAACAACACGTTTATTTTCACCAAGTGAGTTAGGAAAATTAAATATGTTTATACTGATATCATCAGTATTACTTTTGTTTGTTCCGTTGGGTACAGATTCGTCGTATCTTAGATTATACTTTGAACCACCAAATAGTAGATCTGCCAAATATTTAATGATTGATGGATTAAGAATATCAAGCTATGTAGTACTGTTATTATCCGGGATATGTTTTATTTTTAAAGACAAAATAATCAATTTTATTGTAAATAATTGTGAATATGACATCTTAGTATTATTATTTATTTATTTAATATCATCGGTTGTTTTAAGATTTTTAAATTTAACATACCGGTTAGAGAATAATGCAAAATTATATAATTTACAAGCAATTTTAATTACTTTTACATCTAAAGGGCTATATTCATTGTTAGGGTTGATTTATCCTAATCATAGAATTGCTATATGGACAATATCAATTTTTACGTTGACTTTGGCGATTATTTTTGTTAGCATTCAAAAGTTAGATTTTAAAAATTATAAAATCGATATTAGATCTGATTATAAATTATTAAAATTCGGTTTTTTTATACTACCTGCTATGTTACTAGTATGGGTTGATAGTTCTATATCTAGAATGATTATCAGAGAATACATGGACTTTAATTTTATTGGGGTTTATAGCGCAGGAGTACAGTTTGCAGCTTTAGTAACTATGATTTCTTCTGGATTTAGTTGTTTTTGGGCACCGTTTGTTTATTCTAATTATGATAAAGAAGAAGAAAAAATTAAAAATATGTTAAAATATGTAACACTTATAGCAATTCTTTTTTTCTGTTCTATATTTTTGTTTCAAGATTTAATATTTTTATTGATTGGAGATAAATATAAATCATTAAAACATTTTTTTATTTTTTTGTTTGTTACACCTATTTGTTATTTCATTTCAGATAGTGCAGGGATAGGAATTAATATAGCTAAAAAAAGCTATTGGGTGAGTTTTATATCATTGATTTCAGTTTCATTTAATATTCTTATTAGCTTAATGACTGTGAAGAAAACAGGTTTGTTGGGTATAGCAATTGCGAATGCTATTTCAGGTGTTGTCGTGTTAATTTTAAGAACATTAATAGGAAATATTTATTATAAAATGAATGCAGCTAAAAAAAATGTTGCAATAGCTCTTATAGTAATTATATCTATTTGTTTTGTCGATTTTTTTTCAGAGATTTTTATATTAAAGTATGTTTTGTCGATGTTTATAATAATTTCGACGTTTTTTTTCTATAAATATGAAATTGGATATTTATTAAGAATAATTTCAAAGTACAAGAAGTAAAGCAAAACTTACCCCATAAGTCTTGAAAAGCGCATAAAATGGCGATTCTTAAGAATAGAAAAAACAACTTTGAAAATCGTATAATACTGGGTTTTTGAAGGCTCTATGGGGCAAGTTTAGAATTTAAAGGAATATTATGAAAAAATTAACTATCAATGGTGGGAGAAGTCCTGTTAGAAAAAATAAAATTGGTTATGGCAAACAATTCATAGATGATGAGGATATCAAAGCAGTGGTTGATGTTTTGCAAGGAGATTTAATCACCTGCGGACCAAAAGTTTCAGAATTAGAACATAAATTATGTAATTTAACAGGTGCAAAGTATGCTGTTGTGCTAGCGAATGGAACAGCAGCGTTACATGTAGCTTGTTTAGCAGGAAAAATTAAGCCAGAAGATGAAGTTATAACAACTCCAATGACTTTTGCAGCTTCGGCCAATTGCGTGTTGTATTGTGGATCAAAACCGATTTTTGCAGATATTAATCCTGAAACTTATAATATAGATCCTGATGATATAGAAAGAAAAATAAATAAGAATACAAAGGCTGTTATAGCTGTTGATTTTACGGGGCAGGCAGTCGAATTAGCCAGGATAATGGATATTTGCAGAAAGCATAACTTGTTACTTATAGAGGATGCTGCTCATTCGATAGGAACAAAATATAATGGCAAACCGATCGGATCAATTGCAGATATGACAACTTTTAGCTTTCACCCTGTGAAAACAGTTACCGGTGGAGAAGGTGGTGCCATTTTAACAAATAGTAAAGAATATTATGATAAGTTGATGTTATATAGAACTCATGGAATTGCAAAGAATTCTTCACAGATGATTTATCCTACTGGGGAGTTATGGTATTATGAGCAAGTGGATTTGGGGTACAATTATAGGTTAACCGATTTTCAAGCTGCTTTAATTTCTAGTCAGTTAAATAAGTTGGATAAATTTTCTTATAGAAGGAAAGAAATTGTTCAAAACTATGATGAAGCCTTTTCCAAGGTGCCAGAAATTATTATTCAAAAAGAGATTCCAGAAAGTGATACAACGAGGCATTTATATATCATTAGATTAAGATTGGATATGTTGAATGCTACTAGAAAACAAATATTTGATGCGTTATATGCGGAGAATATTGGTTGCAATGTTCACTATATACCAGTGTATTGGCATCCCTATTATCAGAAGTTAGGATATAAGAAAGGTTTATGTTCAAATGCAGAGAAGCTTTATGAAGAAATTATAAGCATTCCGTTATATTATTCGATGACGGATGAAGATGTGGATGGTGTTATTGAAGCGGTTAATAAGGTAACAGATTATTATAGGAAGGAGTAAATTCCATTAAGGATAATTTAAAATTTGTATTAAAAAATCAAATTAGAAATTTTTAGATCCTGTCCCCTCCATCGTGGAATTTCGTCAGCACCGAAACCTCATTAAGCAGTTTTAATTTTATCTTTGTGTTTAAACTCAGTCAAATTCTCCAAAGCACTCTGTAAAATCGGAAT
>JAIRLV010000308.1 GCA_031259185.1 Elusimicrobiota bacterium
TATCTATTCCTATATTAATTGATAGTACTGGGTTACCAAACGATATAAAATGCAATTTTACAGCTATTAATAATCATAATGGAGTCGTAAGTAATGAAATAAGATTAATTGTTGCTATGGATAAAAATACTGGCTTTCCTATATATTATCAATATGTACCTGGCAATATTGTTGATGTATCGACGCTAGAAAATGTAATTTATAATTTAATAGAGTTAGGTGTAAATATTGATAAGCTTATATTAGATGCTGGTTATTATTCTGAATCTAATATAAGTGCGCTATTTAATTTAAATATACATTTTATGACCAGAATGCCACAACATTATTCTATATATAATCTTTTGGTAAAAAAATATTCACCAATTATAAGAAAATTAGAAAATTCTGTTAATTATGGTCATAGAGAGGTATTTGTAATTAAAACTCAAATTGAGCCTTTTAAGACTAAAATTCCTCTATATGCGTATGTTTGCCTAGATCTTAATAAGCAACATGAAGATTATTTAAGGTATAGAGAAAAACATGACTATTCAAAACTAACTGAGGAGCAATATTATAATGATTGCCTTAAACATGGTATTTTTATCCTCATAAGTACGCTTGATCTTGCAAATAATCAGTTATTACCTTGTTATTATTCTAGACAATCCATTGAACAATTTTTTGACACAATAAAAAATGATATTGATTTATTGCCTTTGCGAACACATAAGCCTATTACTTTTAGTGGTCATTTAATGATAAGTTTTATTTCTAATATTATTTATTTTTTAATAGATAAACAACTTAAAGAAAAAAAATTATCTTTTACAAAGGGTTTGTTTAGCCTTTCACATCATTTTGCAAGAATTTATAGAAATAATATTATTCCAAATGTTCCTACTAAAAATATTAATGATATTTTAAAAGTTTTAGGTATAAATATTTCCAAACAAGTACCTATTAAAAACTAAGAAAATTTAAAAGACATATTTTCTTCCGAGCAATTTTGATGCCAAAATTTGACGGTCAGGGTGCGTAAATCTACTCGGGAAATCAGGATGTATGACCGAGTACTTGCATGGAGTGCATAGCGTATTTTTAATCCACTTGCATATCGTATGGATCACCAAGTACCGCAAAAAGATCCTCAACGGAGACGTTGCGCTTAAAGTACGAGAGATAATAAGAGACATATGTAAGAAAGAAGACGTCGAGATTCTCCGAGGACACGTTTCAGCAGATCACGTCCATCTTTTTGTATCGATTAGACCTAAAACAACAATAAGCAAATTGGTGCAACAACTAAAAGGAAGAACATCGCATACGCTGATGACGTCGTTTGACAGCTTGAAGAAACAGTACTGGGGCAGGCATATGTGGGCCCGTGGGTATTTTTGCTGCAGTAGTGGCAATGTGACAGATGAAGTAATTAAAAATTACATTGAAAATCAAAACATTGACGAAGAAGAGACATTTAAGGTGGATTAGTTCGCAGCGGCTTTAGCCGCTAAACAAGTTTTCAGACCACCGGCTTTAGCCGGTGGTAGTTGAGGTAGTTCTTTTAAGCGGCTTAAGCCGCTCAAAAGCGACTTTAGTCGCACACTTCAAGCCACCGGCTTTAGCCGGTGGTAGTTGACTTCCATCTATAGTTAATTAATAAAGTATAAACTACAAAATAGTAAAAATTATTTTCTAAAGTTTTTTGATCAAATCAGTAATAAATACCTTAAAATCTATCTGCCCGTTGTCGGTGACTGGAGCGGCCTCTTAAAAAATATCTTGAATAAATCGTAAGTTAGTTGAGTTAGCTATGTCAGATGACCAAAATTACCAAATTAAAACCTCCCAGTTGCGTAAAAGCCATGGCTTTGCTGACCCCCAAGAACAAGGTCGATTTTATGATGAAGCTCATGCTGGCTTGGAATTAGCCAAAGATATTTTAAAATTATCTAGAAATACTCTTTTAATAAATTTACGGTTTCTTGAATTAGCTTTTATGAATTTAATACCACGACCAGATATTGTAGCCACACAATTAGCCACTGATGGTCTGTATCTTTTTTATAATTTTGCTTATATCTGTCGTAGTTTTCAAAAGTCTCCAGCCCTTCCGGCTCGGGATTTTTTGCATGTCGTCCTTCATTGCCTTTTCCGGCACCTTTTTGTCAGTCCCCGGATTAATCAAAGTTTTTGGGATTTAGCCGCTGATATCGCTGTGGAAAACATCATCACCACCCTGAGAATCCAGTCGCTGTACGCTCAGCGAGAAGAAAAACAAAACTGGTTGATTTCGAAACTTACAGAAAAATTACCTCGATTAAATGCCGAATCAATTTACCGTTATTTGCTCGACCAAAAAACGCCACCAGAGGAATGCGACCGAATAAGGGAACCTTTTTATGTCGATGATCATTTTATCTGGCATTCCCAGCCAGAGTTAACTAATGGCGGAAAAAATGAGCCTGCCAGTGAGGAAGATCCCTCAGATAGCGACCTAGATAACGGCTCCGATGAAACTGGCCAGACCGAGAC
Organism: Elusimicrobiota bacterium; assembly: GCA_031259185.1. GTDB lineage: Bacteria > RUG730 > RUG730 > RUG730 > RUG730 > JAIRLV01. The sequence goes on from JAIRLV010000308.1 coordinate 2,518, forward strand.
CAGCCCACCACCGGAAGACCAGGATAATGACGGTAATCTGGCTCCGTTAACTGGAGCCGAAGTAGTTAAAGCTGGAACGGAGGGTGAGTCTGGTAGTGGTGGTGGTGAAAACCATGAAACTGGCGATCAAAAAGCTTTAACTCCCCAAGAATTAGAGCAAATTTGGAAAAATATCTCC
>JAIRLV010000009.1 GCA_031259185.1 Elusimicrobiota bacterium
TTTCCAATATGGAAAAAGAATTTTGGAAACTATAGAAAATGATGAATTTGTGAAAAATTTACAAAAACATACTACTAATCCTTATTCAAAATGGTGGTTAGAGCAGAATCCTTACACATTCCTCGGAGAAGGACAAAAATGTCAAAACTTGTAGAGCAACAAAGATACATGTGCGCTATAGGAGGTATGCAGACGGTTGTTGCTATAAAAAAGGCTGTTCCCATTCTTCACTCTGGTCCTGGTTGTGGCACAATGGTTTCTGGTTTTTTTGAAAGATCAGTAGGTTATGCAGGAGGAAGCACTGCTCCATGTTCTAACTTTACAGAAACAGAAGTAGTTTTTGGCGGTGAAAAAAAATTACAAAATATAATACAAAATACTTATAAAGTCTTGGATACCGATTTACAAGTTGTTTTGACAGGGTGTACTTCTGCGATTGTTGCAGACGACGTAAATTCTGTAGTCGCTAAATTTGCCGATGAGGGGAAACCAATAGTTTTTGTGGAAACTCCGGGATTTAAGTGCAATAATTATGAATCGCATAGTTTGATAGTAAATGCGATTATAGATCAATTTGTTGACAAATTTAGAGATAAAAGTTTAGTAAAGAACCCGAAACTCGTAAATGTATTTGCTTCTATACCGTATCAGGATCCATTTTGGAAAGGAAACTTAGAGGAAATAAAAAGGATAATTGAAGGCATTGGCTTGAAAGTAAATATTCTGTTTGGTCCTTATTCAAAAGGTATTGAGGAATGGAAAAATATACCACATGCAGGATTTAATATTTTAGTTTCATCATGGTTTGGATTAGAAATAGTAGAGCATTTAAAAGAAAAATATGACCAACCATTTTATCAATTTCCATATTTACCAATAGGCGGAAATGAAACTAGTAGGTTTTTGAATGAATTAATAGAATTTGCAAATACTCAAAATGCAGATATTTGTATTGAAAAAGCGAATGAATTTATAAAAAATGAAGAAATTGCTTTTTATGAAGAAATAGATAATTTAGCAACTTTTCTTTTAGAATTTAGATATGGATTGCCAAGTTTTTTTCATATATTACTTGATGCGAGTTATGTTTTGGGAATGACTAAATTTTTATTGACTGAAGTAGGAATTATACCAAAGGAACAATTTATAACTGATAAAACTCCTGAAATATATCAAAAACAAATTTTTGATAATGTTTCAAAATTTTCAAATAAAAGAAATATTCCTATTTTTTTTGAACCAGATGGGGGACTAGCTCAAGAAAGAATATATAATACGGATTATGAAGGACGAGGATTGATTATCGGATGTGGATGGGATAAAGAGCTTGCAAAAAACAAAGGATATGACTTTGTATCAGCAGGATTACCTTCTCCATATAGGATGATTTTCACAACGACTTATATTGGTTACAAAGGCGGATTGAGATTGATAGAAGATATTTATAACACTACTCTTATTAGCTATAAATAAAAAATTTTTAGCGTTAATTGGTTGTAAAATAGGAGAGACTAACATGACTAATAATAAAAATTATAGATTTGACACATTAAAAATCAGGGCTGGTTATAATCCAAAAGAACATCAGTATGCTACATCAGTTCCTATTTATCAAACTACATCGTATGAATTAGGCGACACAAAAAGAGCGGAAAGAATAGTAGGAAATGAAGAACTAGGTTGGATATATACCAGAATTAGTAATCCAACTGTTGATGTTTTGGAAAAAAGAGTAGCAAGTTTAGATGGAGCGACTGGTGCTTTGGCTTTGTCTTCTGGAATGGCGGCAATCACTTATACAATACTCAATTTGACAGAAAAAGGCGGTAGAATTCTTACCAGTCCATATATATATGGTGGAAGTTTTGACGGATTCAAAATAATATATCCAAAGTTTAATGTTTATTTTGATTTGTCACAAAATATTACAAATCCTGAAAAATTGGAAAAAGAAATAAAAGAGGATACAAAAGCTATTTTTGTTGAATCAATCAGTAATCCAAATGGCATAATTATAGATATAGAAAATTTAGCAAAAATTGCGCATAAAAATGGCATTCCTCTCATTGTAGATAATACTTTTGCTACGCCTTATTTGTTAAATCCTTTTAGATATGGAGCAGATATTGTTATATATTCTGTGACAAAATCGCTCTCGGGACATGGTAATATTATAGCTGGATTGATTTTGGAAAATGGAAAATTTCCTTGGAATAATGGTAAATTTCCTCAATTTGAGCAAAAATATTATACATTGAGAGATAAAAGTGGAATTGAAAGAAATTATTTAGAGGTTTTTCCAGAAATTCCTTTCACTGGAAAAATTAGAATGGATTATCTGAATTATTTTGGTTCAGCTCTTGGACCTTTTGAGGCATATTTAGCATTAATTGGAATAGAAACTTTATCAGAAAGAGTAGAGAAACAAATTTCAAACGCAAAAAAGATTGTAGAATATTTGAGAAAAAATACAAAATATGTTGAATGGATTAATTATCCTTCGTTAGAAACAAGTTCTTATTATGAATTAGCGCAAAAATATTTTCCACGAGGAGCTGGATCAGTTTTTACATTTGGTTTTAGAGGGAATATAGAACAAAGTGAAAAATTTATTGATTCATTAAAAATATTTAGTTATCTCGCAAATGTCGGAGATGCAAAATCTTTGGTCGTGAATTCTCCAAAAGTGACTCACGCTGAATTGACACCCGAAGAACAAAAATTAGCCGGACTAAAACCAAACTTGATAAGACTTTCTATTGGTTTAGAAGATGCTGATGATTTGATTGAAGATTTAGAACAAGCATTTAAAAATGTATTTTGATAATTCTTTCTTTTTAAAAGTTATAAGATAATAATAAAAAAATTATAAATTTATATAGGAGTGAAAATAAATTCAAGTAAGCAAAAAATTTAAACTAAAACCAAAATCATAAACTGAAATGAAAAAGTATATTATTTAAAAAAAATTTTTTTAATTTAA
>JAIRLV010000182.1 GCA_031259185.1 Elusimicrobiota bacterium
TGTTATTAATCCTTTCTCTTGCTCTTTCTTTAACACACTGTCAAATATCAAATATTCATAATTCGCCTTCTTTGTAGATATGCTATTATTGTAACAATCTGTCAATATATCTTTGTATATGTCTATAACATAATACTCTACAAACTTTTCTTTGCTTACTTCAAGAGCACCTATCATAAGAAAAGCATATTCCGTATTCTGACTTTTTGCTAAAAATCCAAACATTTATTATTTAACTCCTATTCATTATGTCATTTTGATTATGTTTAAATTCAACATCAAACTCGCAAGAGCATCAGGAGCGTCATCATGCAACCCGTCAAAACAAAATTCTTTTGTCTGCTTTATAAAATCCAAATTCTCTGCTATAAATCTATTATCTATATTTTTTATATCCACTAAATCTATATATTCAAAATGTACTCCTGCATTCTGTATTTTTGCAAATTTATTGAAATTCGAATTTTTGCCAACTACGCTCCAGCCTTTATCTGCTAATAATAAAGTCGGATAATCGCCTAGTCCATTCGTTTCAAATATTAACTTCTGCACATTCAGTTTAATTCCTATTTCTTTTATGTCATTTACACACTCATACCATGCTTTATGCCATACAAATCCTACCACTTGAAAGCGACCTAATACGCTATGTCCGCACACAAACGCAGTCCAATCTATCCCCTTCATTGATGGGTCCACATATCCTACACAACCTTTTTGAGCGTCAAAATGTTTGACTATTTTGACATTTGCAAACGGCACTTTTTCATTTGCATTAGACACTTCTAAAAAATAATTCGCTTGAATATCACTCTCGCTTACTCCTGCCAATCTCAACGTATCTAACTCAATATCAAGCTCAGGTATTGAACCGTATGGCAACTCATACTTCGGTACATCCTCTAATATCCTCAATTCTGCATACAAATCTTTTGTGTGGACAGGTTGCCCTATTATCATTATATTCGGTGTCTGTGAATTACATAATGATTGACACTCTCCATATACTACTTTCACTCGTTCACGCTCTTTTGTCGTCCTGTCGTTAGGCGTTATTATATCATCGCAAATTATATAATCTACGTGGTTGCCTCTAAACGCCATGCTCCTTATTGACAAACCTACCAAATTCGGTTGCTTACCTATGTGTCCTTTTATGTTTAATTGTACTGCTTGTTCCATATCAAAAATCACTCCAAACACTTTTAAACATCTATTTATTTCGTTGACAATATTTTTTACTCTGCTTTCTTCTTTAGCCACTATTAAAAATGTTTCTTCTCTATTCAAATATAACCTGTACGCTATCCCTAATATCGTAATATAATCTGTCTTCCCATACTTCCGAGCGCCTAATACTAACCTTGTTCCTCCTCCAAATGCAAACTCCACCATCTCTAATTGTTTTGCAAACGGTTTAGGATAATTGCATTTTTGACAAAATTCCTCAAAACTCATCATTATTGGAAAACTATATTGTCTATCAAATTCTTTCTCTAAAGCTTCTTTTTTAATATGCTCTAAATCGATTACATTCTTTATGTCTAATCCAAAACTCTTTAAAAAATCCACTAATATTTCTTTTTTTACTATTGCCCCTCTTAACTCCAATTCGCTTTTATACTCTGTATCACGCTTTTTGATAAGATACTCCCACTCCCCCATATATAACGATGCTCCGCTCATCATTTTCTTTTTTTCTGCATCTGGAAAATGTTTTTGCAACCATTGACTCATCCATTCGTCATTTAGCGATTTCATTACCTCACGCTCTACTTTCTTCACCCTTTTACCTAAACTTTTCCTATGCCCGTCAGGCTGATAACAGCTACTAAATTTCTTTGGCATACTTTTTACCTCAATCATTATATATTTGCTCTATTCTTGTTTTTTTTCTCTTATAGCTATTATTCGTCGGCTCCTCATATCTCAATATATCCCCATCTACCCCCTCCCAAAATTCATAACCCACATGCTTTAATATATTCAATGTTTTCTCATCGCACCCATTAAAATATCTTAATTTCCTCTCATACTCTTCACTAGTTATTATATTTTTATTTTTCCAATCACTTTTTTCCATTTTTTCACCATTTTTTTATTGTTTTACGCACTTTAACAACTTCAAACTTCACTCCTGAAATCTTGCTTTTGTTATACTATGCATTTTTTTTTATATTTTACCCGTCGTGAACCTCCCCCCCCCCCTATTAAATCCATTTTTTCCCTAAACTGACATATTTTCTAAAATATTTATCGTTTCACGTCGTTCCTCTCACCCGTAGCCTATATTATTTCATTTCAATTATCAAATTGTCAAAAAAAACTGTCTCACTTTCTCAGTCGTGAAAAGTGACTTTTTTTCTCACTGTCTCGTTATAAAAATTTTACAAGCAGTGATTTTATTTTGTTTTAGTCTATTTTTCTCAAAATTTTTTCTTTAATTCTGTATAAAGTTTGTTTGGATTGTTTTTTTTTATTTGATAGTTCTTTGATTGTTTTATATGGAATTAAAAAATAATAACTTAATATTATTTCTCTTTCTTTTTTTGATAATTTATTGATTTTTTGACTAGTTATTTCTAATATTTTTTTTATTTCCATTTATTATGCCATTTATACTTTTTGCTATTTTATATATACTTGTATTATTGTCGCTTACTATATCTTTTTTTTCATCTTTTTTTAATAACATAAAAAAAGTTATTATTATTATCCAGTAAATTATTAATCTGTAAAATATCCCAATTTTCATAAATTTACCCTCCTTTTTTTACATATTATAAAAAATATATATAATTTTTACTATGGATTATATATTTTTTTATTCTTTTCTTTTTCTTTCCTTAAAAAATTTTCTATGTCTTCTCTAAAAAATTTTATCTTACAACGATAGGGCGTACACGGTATTAATTGCTTACTCCTTATCCATCTCCTCACTGTCACTGCACTCACTTCTAATATTTTTGCTGCTTCTTTTAAATTACATATTTCCATTCTTACTCCCTATCTTATCATCAATTTCTTTTATAATATTACTCGCCTTACCACCATGAAAGACTACAGCTATCCTTTTCAGCTCATACAATTCTTGCAATTTCTTGATAGATAATCTTTGCAAAAATGTTATTGTCCCTTCATCCAATTTTAACTTTATGTTCATTTTATTCCTCCTCCGGTTTCTCTCTAAATACCAAATTCATATACTTCTCTCCGCTATATTCATTCACCTTCGTCCACGCAGCTATAAAATATAACTTCCCGCCTATATTCGCCTCCCCCATTGCATGCGGCGACTTCGCACTCTTACGCTCACGAACTTTATACAACCCGCCCCTATCCTCTTTATACCTACTTTTTACCATTTTCTTTTTCTCTTTATTTGTGATATAATATATCCATTCTTTTACTAGAAGTAAAAAAAATTATGAAAAATTTTAAACTCATTTTTTTCGAAAACAAAATCAAAATCAACGAAATCCTGAAATGCCCCATCTGCGGCAAATCTACTAACCTAATCTACGACGGAAATTCTGTTTTCGCTCTCGCTTGCAAAAATTGCAATATCTTGCTCGAATTTGACAAAAATTCTATTGCCAAAACCAAGCAAGATATCCTTAAACACGACATCAATTACGACGCTACTGAAAAATTACCGCCAAAAAATATCATTTTCTCTATCCAACTCAAATACGAATATGACACTATAGACGAATCTTAACCTCCTCATCGCCTCCTTCCTTTTTGACACTCACTTCATCACTCCTTTGATTAAATTTTTCTATAAATGTAACTCGCAAATCCTCAAACTTAAAATCTTCCCTACCTAATATTGCATTTACATACCTTTCTACCATTTCTCTTAGCTTGCCTGAACTATTTATTTCAATAGATTTATCTAAAATACTGATAACTCTTAATCCTATATCTGCTCCTTGACATACTCCCAATTCTCCCTCTAGTTCTGGATGCATCGGCAGCACTCTATTAGAAAAACTAATACTTTCCTTCCCAAAATCTACATCGCCAACTTTCAAATTATAAACATCCCACACACTAGCTCCACAATACAACACTAATTTGAGCGCTAATCTTACTACTTTTTCATCTCCATTTTCCAATAATAAATTAATTTCCTCATCTCTTAATACTCGACTGTTAATCATCTTAATATCCTCCTATTTTTTTTTATAAAAATATTCTTTATTAATCTATATTCAATGTAATAATTACTGGTCCTATATCATCTATAAATTTATCGTCTATTGTTATCTTGTATCTTTGATACGGCTTAACTCTAAAAACTTTTACTCCTTTTCTTTTTTCTAATTCACAATTTAATTCCTTCGTA
>JAIRLV010000073.1 GCA_031259185.1 Elusimicrobiota bacterium
AATACATTACTTGCAGACCCTGTTTTACCAGTAGGATTTGTTATATAAATAGTTCTATATCCATCAACAGCATCTGTAGGTTGAGAAACCGACAACGTCAACCTTAAAGACGTATCGCTAATAAAACTGGTCGTAGAAATTGTTATTTCATTCCCAGAAAAAGTAGCTGAAAATCCTTCTTCAAATCCTGTTCCTGTCACAGAAATTGTTTGGTTGTTAGAACCAAAACTCATTTGTGCAGGGTCAACGCTGGTTATTTGTGGTTCTTTTAGAGGTTCAGTTATAGTCAAAATTCCTAATGTTGTTCCATTACTATTATCAGGATTTATTATTGTTACATCATATGTTCCAGGCACCGTATTTTCAGTTACATAAACCCTTAATGCAAATCTACTATCATTTTGATAATTATAATCATATAACATTAGGTCATTATCTTGTGTAGTAAATTTAAGCGTAGCTCCATCTTTAAATCCAGAGCCTTGAATAGTTAATAAATTTGTAGTATCTGGAATTAAAGTATTTGGAGTAATGCTTGTTATAGTTGGCGCCGAAGTTATTTCCAAAATATCCACTATAGTTCCAGTTTTTTCTATTCCCTCAACTTCCGCTTTGACAGTTAAAGTTCGCTTTCCTGTTTGCGCAGATTTGGAAACATTAATAATAGCCGATACTTCTGTATTTGTCACATTGAATATCTGAAGAATACTAATATCTGAACCATTAAAATATAGTTTGCTCAAATAGTCGAGAGGCTTTATATTCCCTAAATTATCGCCTTTCATAACTATAGTAGTTGACGATCCTTGTCCAACTTGGGCAGGTTCGATTTCAGAAACAATAGGAATTTTTTCTATTGGCACTGTAACTTCAGCTTGATCATTATTTGTATTATATATTGTAAATTTTGCTTCTGTTGGCGCATAAGTTGAAGGAACTGTTACTTTAAACCAGAGCTGTTCTCGTCCTATAAACTCAACATCGCTTACAGTAATCTCAGCGTTTTCCGATCTAACTCGCGTCCCACTTGTAAATCCGCTACCATAAATTTTTACTAATCCATTATTTACTCCTTTCCCAACAACACTCGGATTATAACCGCTAATTTCTAAAGCGTTCATAAATTCTATAGCTCCATTCAATATTCCAAATGTACCATCGGGATTTATTATTTTTACATCCCTTTTTCCAGGTTCTATATCAGCAAATTTGAACGATAGCGTGCCTTTTATTTGAGAACTGCCAGTATATTTTATGCCACTAACGCTGATACCTGCTCCAGAAAATTCTATATTTGGAATATAGTCACCTTCTTTTAAAAATCCTGAACCTTCAAATGTCAATTCTTGAGAATTCCATACTGAATCATTATTGAAAGAAACAGTAGCTGTAGAATTTAAAACATTTATTTCATCAGTAAGAGCTAAATTTGACGCCAATTGGGAGCTAGTTTTAGTGTTTATTTCTTGAGCTACCCAACCATCTCCAAAATATGTATTAATCGTATTAATTAAATCTGATATTGTAGTTGTAGGATTAATTGTAATACTTGTTGTAATACTACCATTGATTTTAATTTCAAAATTATTTGCCACAACTCTATATGTTGCTGATGTGTTTGCTCCTTCTTGGTTCCAAATTTTGAAAGCATTTTTATAAATTGGGATTTCTTTTGGATCAATACTGGTTATTTGGACAATGTCAACTATCTCTAAAACTCCTGAACCTGTGCCACTACTTCCTCTAGCCGTTGTAACAGTAATGTCTCTACTCCCGATCATTGTATTTGCATCTATCGTTAAAGGCACTGTTATAGATGTTGCCCCATTCGTAGTAGCAGATCCTAATGTAATTCCTGTGCCAGTGATTTTTACCGTATTAGTAGAAACATCAAAATTGTTTCCTATAATCTCTATATATTTATTCGTTACGCCTCTGCCAATCTGACTAGGGTTTGTTCTTTCTACTATAATCTTTGGTCCAATATTTAAAACATTAGATATTGTAACTGGGACAGCATCTGGATTTGTAATTTTTATAGCTCTTGATCCGATTTCCGCATTATCTTCTATATTTATATCAACCGAAATTTGCGTATCAGAAATAAATGTAGTTTTTATTACCGATACTCCTGTCCCTGCAAATTCTACTGTAATATTTTCCTGAAATCCACTTCCTGTAATTATCATATTTCTATTTTTATCTCCTTGCGCAACTTCGTTAGGAGTTGTTGTAGAAATTTTTACAGGAGCAACTATATTCAAAAGAGAAGTACCCAATCCTATCATAGAAAAAGGATTAGTAACGACAATATCTCTTTTACCAATAGTAGCATCATCATCTACATAAATTGTCGCTTGTATATGATTGGCGCTTATAAATGTGACGGAAGCCGATATAACGGTAATACCATCTCCAGAAATACTAGCTTTTATATATTCTACTGTTTTTCCTAATTCTGTTGCAGTATAAACAAAATTACTTCCACCAATTTTTATTTCTGCTGTAGTTCCTTGAGTTAAAGATTGTGGAGAAACAGAACTAACTATAGGAGTCCCCATTACATAAAAATCCTTTTCTGTTTTTGTTGCATTAGGATTAGAAAATACTAGTTTGTTCGCGCCTAATGTAGCATCAGATGCAATGTTCAAGTTTAATGTCGCTGAACTTGTATAAACCGTATAGGTTGAAACCGTTATTCCACCTCCCAAAGCATAAATACTCATCCCAGGTAAAAAGGAAGCCCCTGTAACTTCTATAAATTTATTGCTTTCATTTGCTTTTCCATATTGTGGAGTTATGGAATTAATAACAGCGCTTACGCCAGGAGGATAAACAGTTATAGCTTTTTCCAAAGTAACATTACTTTCATCAAAGTTTTGTATCGTGATACTATATATGCCTTCGCTTTCAAACTCTATACCTGTAATAATTACTCTATTATTTGATGTAACAATTTTATCGGCTGTAATTGGTACGATTGTATTAGAATCAACTTTTTTAATAATAACTTTTACTCCATTACCAGATGAACTAATCGCAAAATTTTCTCCTTCTATATTTAATATAGAACTAATTCCTCTATAAAATATCGCCGGTGATATTTCTCTTATAGTTGGGGCAGGTAAAAGTGTAAATTTACCTTTATTGACAATTGCGCTTTCAGAATTTGGTCCTGTTACTGTGCTAATCGTAATTGAGACATCACCTGCATATGAATTAGCATTAGTTTTTAATGTAGCTCGCGTCTCTGTAGGGGAAACTAGCGTCGTAGAACTCACTATTATCCCATGGCTGAATGTGTAATTTGTCACTTCATCTAATTTATGCCCTGTTATAGTAACTTCCATCGTTCCGCCAACTCTCATAGAGTTCGGAGTTATTGTATGAATATTTGGAATATTTTTTGATTCAATAGTAATACTTGAATTCAATGTAGAAGTACTATTTCCAATAAAATTCTCAATAAATAAATATATATCACTTCTCTCTGTTAAAGATTGAGTCGTATCAATATATAAAAGTATTTCATTAGAGTTAATTATCTCTCTTTTTTTAATTATAATATTTTGATCCGGAATAGTTTCATCAATACCAGTAAAAAAATAGACATCTGCATTGTTCAATATTCCTTTCCCTTTAACTGTAATTAAAAAATTATTTGCATTGATAGGTATTATAGAAGGAGAAACTGATTCTATTGATAATGGCTCTGATAAATATAATCCTCCTTTTAATGTCCCGATAGTGCCATCTAAATTAGTAATTTGAATATCTACACTTCTATTTCCTAAATTGGAATTTGTATTCCCATCCCATTTAAATTTTCCTTTTATTTCTGTGTCATTTTCTCCAGTTATCTCTATTATTTTTAATTTATCATTGTTCAAAAATTTCACATATTTAGGATCTGTCCCGCTCCCATTCCATGTCGCTATATCAAAGTTTCTCCCAGTGATAATAAAGTCTGCGTTAAGAGTATCTTTAACTTGATAGTTCTGAGGATTAAAAATATCAACTTCCACAGTCTCTTCAATAGAAAAAGCTATTTCTTTTAATGCGCTATTCTCGTTATCTTTATTTGTTATCCTAAGATCTCTACTCCCAATAGTAGCTGTTGATTCAACTATGCAATATAATTGAATATAATTTGAATTATATGTAGTCGTATCTATAGCAATGCTATTAATTCCACCGCCAATAATTTCTATTTGTCCCGGTTTTAACGCATATCCTTTTGTAGTAGTTCCTGGAAAAGTTATTTCTTGAGTCGTATCCCACTCTATTTCAAATCTAGAACCTGTTATTGTCATGGTTGCTAGTTTTAATCCTAATCCCAATATACTAGGTTCTACTTTTGTTATCTCTACAGACGGTATGATTTCTAAAAATGCTAGATAAGTAGTATTTTCTCTATCTCTAATTGTAACAGTTCTCATTCCTGTCGGCGCATTTTCGGAAACAGATATAACTATTTCCATTTCTTGAGAATTAATAAATCTTGTATTTTCCGATAATATACTAACTCCTGATCCGCTTATAGAAATTTCAGAATCTGCTGAAAAACCTTCTCCTTTCAAAATAATAGATTTTCGTTCGTATCCTACTGGAACTGTAACTGAACTATTTACAATTTTAAGAGGGGTTCTAACGTCAAAAAGTCCATCTCCTTGCCCTTGCGATTCTATAGTCGTGTTTGTACTGTCTATATAATTAACGACGCCTATATCGTATAATCCGCTTTCGACATTTGGTGATATATAAGCATTCGCAGTTATTTGAGTGTTTCCAGTATAGTAAGCATCCAATAAATAAATATATTTCTCGGTTTCAGACGTATTTTGAATTATATTATTTTGATCCGTTGCTGTATAGGTAGAAATGTCCATAAAGTTTCCACTAAATGTTAATTTAAAATTCTTATTAAAATTTTGACCTTTTATTTCCAAATATCTAGTTGTTCCTCTCATAACACTTGTGGGACTACAAGATTCAATAATAGGCGGAGCTATTACCTTTAGAATGCCAATAGCAAATAGCCCAGTCGGGTTAATAACTTTTATTTCTCTGTCTGTTTTTTCTGCGCTACTATTTACATCGCATCTAAATGTTATACTATTCTCGGAAGTAACAGTCACTGTTGAAATAATTATCCCAGAACCGCTAATAACAACACTTGCTCCTCTTTCAAAATTTTGCCCCTGTATTACAACGTCTTTATTGGTATCTCCTTGACTAACTGTATTTGCAATTTCTGTAATAATTGGACGGTTTGGAATCGTCAATATACCTCTTTTTGTCGCCGTACTATTATTATTTTCAAAATATAATCCAACATCATGCGTTCCAGAAATTACATTTGAGCCAACAAGAATGGTACATGAAACTTGGACTTTACTGACACACACGCTAGATACAAAAACAATTTCATTTGATACATCGCCTGTGGTGAAATTTTTTACTTCGTTGCCATCTATAAGAATCTTAAAATTTGACGTAGTATCAAAATTTGTTCCATTTATATAAAAACTATATTCGGTTTCTGGCGCTACCATATTTGGGCTTATATCTGTTATGTCGTGTTTTTCTTTTATTAGAAAAAAATCTTGCCTGATTTGCGTAGCATCGAATTCTGGGTTTTTAACAATCAATGAATAATAACCTTCTTCTATCTCCTGTTTAACCTCTACGTTAATAATAGCTTGAGTTGATGAAACTGTGATAGTTGAGATGACGATATTTTCTTCGGGACAAGAAAAAATTGCAGAATCAGAAAAGCCGCTTCCTGTTATAGTTATTTCTTTTTTATCGCCTTGGTATAATGTTACTGGTGAACCTGAAATTTGCGGATTATTGTATGAGCTAGTCGATACTTTCAAAGTTACAGTTGAAATAGCAACATAATTAGGATTTTGAACTGTGATATAATGATCTCCCAAAGTATTTTTAGCTTTGTCTGCCGTTATAGCAACTGACAAAGAATTTGAAGTTTTTTTGCCTAATAGAACAAGTGTTAAACCTGTCCCAGAAATCGTTGTTAATGTTGGATTATCTTCAAATTCTCCTGTCCCAGCCGTTATAGTAAAAGTACTAGTAACGCCTTGATATATTTCAGAAGGAGCAATTGATAAATTGGCAATTTTATTATAATCTGATTCAGTAATAGTCATATAAACTGCTCTTGCGGAATTATATGTAGCATTTTTAATTAATAATGTTTTTTGCCCTAATGTTGCTTTGCTATCTGCTTGAATATAAGCCCATAATGTAGTTTTATCTATAAAAATTACATTTTTTACGGTTATTCCTTCTCCTTCTGCAGCTGTTACGCTCACATCTGGCGCAAATTCAGCATTAGTAGCAGTTATTGTAAATGTAGAAATCTGCCCTTGATTTATTGTAATAGGAGTTAGATTATCGGTGGCAACTATATTATTAATTTTTATTGTAGAAGTTTCTAATTTTGATTTTGCAGATTGAGCAATTACTAATGTACAAATTCCGCTTGTATCATATGTTTCATTATTTATAGTTAATGTCCTGTTTCCTACTACAGCAGTAGGGGAAACTTTTACATACACATTTAATTGTGATTTGCTTATTCTAGAAACTGACTCGATTGTGACATCTTCGCTATTGCTAGTTACTGTAGGCAGTTTTTCTTCATCAAAGCCTTCACCAGTACCAGTAGTTGAATTTATTATTATCTCTCCTTCATATCCTTGTTCATAACTAGAATTTATAGATGGTTTTGGTGTAATTTTGGGAGTTATTGTTATAGAAGAATAGGTAACATTATTTGCTCTGCCACTTTTACCATCAGGATTAATAACTGTTATAGTTCGATTTCCAATTGCTGTGTCTCTATCTATACTAAGATTAACAACTATCTGTGTAGGAGTAGCAACAGTATCGGCAATAGTAATTCCATCTCCACTAATTTCGACTGAACTATCTGTGTGGAATCCTGTTCCATTTATTCTCAATTGTATAGATTCTTGTCCTTGATAAAATTTAGATTTACTAATGCCTGATATTGTTGGTTTAGGATATAGAGTGAATATTTGTTGCATATTACCTTGACCATCTTCGGACATACCTATTCCAGTATCTCCTGCAGTAATCCCTATCATATATGGCCCGCCTGGTGTTCCAGCACTCAAATCTAAACTAGAAATAGAGATAATTGTAGCAGGAGAACCAAGACTGCCTGCACTTTGTGTAACAGTTACTCCTGCAAAATTAATGATGTTACCACCATTGAAATATTTTCCGTAAATAGTAAGACTAGCACCTGTTCTTTGATAATCTGCTATTGGGATACAGCTCAATATCATTGGTTTTGAGACAATAGTGAGTAGACTTCCGTTTTGAGAACCAGATCCATATACTACAGTCACAGTTTGGGGTCCAAGTACAGCATCTCTCATAACTGTAACTTTTGCTGAAACCGCTCTTTTGCCAAGATATGAAACTTCTTCTATAGAACATCCTGGAATTGAGACACCGACATCACTTACGTCATCTTTCCAAGTTGTAGGCTCATCTATATCACTATTTGTAATTATTGTGACAGTAACTGGACCTTCTCCTTGATTGAGCCTATTAGGAGATATAGAAGTAACATCAGCTGAAACAAAAGAATATAAGCCAATAAAAATAAACATCAAAAACATCATCAATAAAGAAATCAAAAATTTCTTCAAAGTATAACCTCTTTATATAGAAATCATTATATACGCCAACTTAAAGACTCAATAATAAAATAATACATTATTTTAAAATATCAAATTTTATATATAATAAAGTTTCATAAATTAAAAATTTATTCTCTATAATAATAATATAAAAACAAAAAAAAATTTTTTTTGTTTAAAAGATGTTTCGCTACTTATTTGTTTATGCATTAGTCAAAATTAAATCAAAATTCAAAAATAAACAAAAAAAGTTATTTATTTTTTTTTTTGAAAGATAAAATTTTTTTATAATTTTAAATACAATATTCATTTTTGTTCAAACAAAATATTTGAGAGTTCTATCTCATTCTTTAGCTTTAAATCTTTAATAATCACTTCAAGAGATAAATCAATCGTCAAATTTTCTTCGCTATAAATAACCCCGAAATCAATGTCTGTTGTAAAAATAATAGAAACTCCATTTTCATTAAAATTTGATTTTTTCAAAATATAATTTTTTATATTATTTTCAAAATCGTTTTGCGAATTTGAACTTGAATTTGAATTTAAACTCAAAAATCCTTTTCCAATAAAAATTTTGCTATTTTTTTTTAGATTAGTTAGTTTATCAATAGATTTAAATATATATGATAAGTATTGTTTTTCGTTCCAATTTTTCAATTTATAAATAAAATCTACAAAAACAGAATCTAAAATATTTCTTTTTACATTCAAAATGCTTTTTCGCTTATATAAGTCTAGATCGATTTCTTGCTTTTGTTTTTCATTATTTATTTTATCTTGAGTTTTCTTTAATTCAGAATCTTTGTATTGTATAATTTCTTTATCAAAACTTTGTTTTATAGCATCAATATCTTGATTTGTTTCTAATTCGATTTTTTTTAGAACTTTTTGATCATTTGCATCCATTTTTTTTATCAAATTTTCTATAGTCAATTTTTACTCCTAAGAAATATCGTATTTTTTTCAAAAAATATATAAAATATTCAGTCTGGATTGATTCATTTATGTATTTTAAAATTTATATATTATATAATTAATTATGTTAATTGGCAATAATATATCTTGATATTAAAATATAAATAAAATAAAGTAAAGAAAATAATATAATTATAGAATATAAAAGGAGGAAAGTTTAGTTATCAAAAGAACTACAAGTACGTGAACTAGTAAGATTTTTTTTTCAAATCGTGAAAAAGATTATGCCGCAGTTCTTTTCATATCTAAATAGAACTCTCTTTTGAGCTAAAAGCTTTACTTTTATGCTCATATATAAGGAGGATTTTAGGGAACAATTTTATTTCTATCGGTGTTGATGTCTCTAAACTTTCTCTAGATATTTGCGTTTTACCAATTAACAAATCTTTTTATATTTCTAATAATTCTGTTTCTATCGACGAATTTATTACTACATTACGATAATTTATATTTGTTTTTATTATAACTCAAAAATCATTTTTATGTCTTTTAATATTAAACAAAAAGGCTATATTTTTTGACGCTAACCATTTCGTATAATTCTTTATTTTTTCCTAGTATTCTAAAAGTTATTTCAAAAAAAAACTAAAAAATTTTTGAAACAAAATCTACGATGTTTGACTTATTTTTAATTTCTATGCTTTTTTATTTTATTGCTAAAAATGAAACGAAATTAAAACATTGAAACCATTGATAAACTTCCAAAAAACCAGCTTTTTTTAATCTATCTATATGGGTTTGAATAGAATCAGTTATCAAAACATTTTCAAGGGCATTTCTTTTTTGACTAATTTCAAGTTCTGAATAACCGTTTAATTTTTTAAAAAAATGATGCATTTCTAAATGAAAATTTTCAACTTTTTGATTGTCATTTACATCAAAAAAATTAACTTTGTCAGAAATAAGTAAGGCGCCATTATCCAAAGTTCCAGCATAAATTTTTTTCAACAAATCGAATCTCTTATTTGGCTCAAGAAACTGTAGAACAAAATTCATAACTGAAAAAGAAGCGTTTTTTATTTTAATATTATTTATATCTGCGAATTTTAAATTTACGGAAATATTTTTATTATCGTTTTCTTTTTTATATTGTTCATAAATTTCATTTGCAGTTTCTATCATTGAATATGAATTATCAACTGCAATTATTTCAAATCTTTTTAGCTCTTTTGAATTATTTTTTGAGTTATTTTCTATAATTGACAAAGTCGTTCCCAAAAGCGAGCACCCCAAATCATAACAAACAGTATTATTTTGAATGAATTTATTTGACATTTCACCAGTCATTTTTAGAATTAACTCATATCCGGGAATACTGCGATTTATCATATTTGGAAAAACTTTCACTACATTGTTATCAAAAACGAAATCAGAGACTTTTCCATTTTTATATTTTTTAATTTTAGTTTTATAAATATCATCAAATTCAAATTTATTCATTTTTTTCTTCTAACGACAATTTTTTTGTAGTTTTCACGCCAAGTTATTTCAATTTTTTGGTTTTTCCGCTTAATGAAGGGTATATCATAAATTAAATTGTTCTTAAAAATCGCAAAGAAAGTAGAATTTGTCGCTAAACCAATATTTATTTTTAGCCAAAGCTTTTTCGTAAATGATCATTCTATTGTAAAGCTAAATATAAAACAGATTCTAGCTGAAAAAAGCCATAACAAAATCTATACTTTTTATATCATACTCAAAATAATAAACATAAAAATTTGATCGTTCATAAAAATAAAATTATTTTATTACATTTTTTTCAAAGCAATTTTTATAATCTCTTCTAATGATAAAATTTCAGTATCTAAAATTTTATATTCTGTAAAAATATCTGTTATAATTTTTTTTGCTTTTATAGCGTTATATCCTAATGTTTTTAATGCTTCAATTGCATCATTTTTATATTTTTGATTATCATTATTTATGAAATTATTAGAATTTTCAAAGTTTTTTATTTCTACATTATTTACATCACTTTCAATATTAGGAATTTTGTTTTTTAATCCCAAAATTAGTTTTTCGGCTTTTGATTCAGTAAAGCCAAATATTTCGTGTAGCTTTTCAATACTATTATTTGCAATACAAAACCTAAAATCATTTACCTTATCTCCAATTCTAGATAAAATATCCAAAGCGCCTTTTGCTCCTATTTTATTGACATTTTTGATGATTTGAAATAATTCTCTCTCGTTTTTTGATAAAAACCCATAAAAAGTATTAGTTCCAGAATACATACTATTTGTTTCAGAAATATAAATTGTAATAATTTTTTTTAAATTATTTTGTAATAAATAAAAAGTTCCGCTTGAAATATTTATACTATAACCGATTCCGTCTACTTCCAAGATAATTTTATTTTCTAATTGATTTACATCAACTAATATTCCTTTTAAATAATCTATCATTTTTTTTCCTTTTTAAAATTTTTCAAATTCTTTAATGCAATTCTAATTTTTTTTAAGATTTATTTTTGTAATCTCTGACTTACTAAACAGTCTCATTGGCGGACCCCAAAATCTTGTCCCAGGAGAAATATAGAGTTTTGAATTAAATTTATTATTTTTAGAGTATAATCCTACCATATATTTAAAAAAAATAAATTCAATTATATCAGCTGGTGGAATTTGTCCTGCATGTGTATGCCCCGAAAGCTGTAAATCTATTCCTGATTCACTCGCAAAATCAAAAATATCTGGTCTATGAATCAGCAAAATTTTTGGCAATTTTGAATAATTTTTATTAGAATCAAGCTGTAAATTTATTTCAGTTAATATTTTTTGTTGATTGATTTTTTTATTTTCTGTATCGTCAATCCCAATTAAATTTACAATATTTTCAACATTTTGGAATCTATTATCTAACACTTGTATGTTAAAATGTTTCATAATTTTGAAAAAATTTTCGGTTTTTATATAGTATTCATGATTGCCAGTAATAGCGAAAATTCCATATTTTGCTTTAAACTTTGAAAAATCAAAATTTTTTGTAATAAAATCTATATCGTCAAAATCAAAAACATCGCCAGTTATTACGAGTATATCAGGATTAGTAAAGTTTGTTAAATTTACTATATTGTCAAAAGTTTTTTTAGAAGTTGAAGGGTATAAATGCAAATCGCTTAATTGAGTTATTGATAAATTGTCTACTGGTAGATTTTTAATAGAAATATCTATTGTTTTTATAATAGGTCCTTTTGAAACATTTAGCATAGAAAAAATAGAAATAAACAAAATCAAAAAAATGATTATTTTGGAGTATTTTCTTAAAAAATTAGAATAATTTATATCAAAATTTTTTAATTTATAGATAGTTTTGAAAACTAATTTTATAAAATCTGCAATTATAAAAATAGTTAAAGATATAGCCGAGATCCCTAACCAAGACTAG
>JAIRLV010000090.1 GCA_031259185.1 Elusimicrobiota bacterium
AGACTTCTACACCATATATTTCTTTATATTTATTAGCTAATTCTATAAAAGCATCGTCTCTATCTGTCATCCAATGCCAAACTAAAATTCTATCTGATCTTTCTTTCTTGGCACAACCCAATGAAAAAATACTTATTATAAAAACAAATGTTAAAATAAAATTAAATATCCTGTTACTACTAATATTATTCATTATTAAATCTCCTAACTTTACTAACAAAAAATTTTCATAATTGTTTATAACTATACTTATGAAATCAATATTAAAATTTAAGTTTCAAAATACATTTTATATTCATTTTAAATATATTTAAGGCTTTTGAAAATTGAAAATATAAATTTAGCATATTTTTATATGTATGTCAATTTTTTTTATAAATAAAAATATCCAAAGAAAGATAAACTTTAATCAATTATCCCAATTCCCTAAAATAGTTAATCCGCCAAAAATCTTTTGTCCTTGATTGACTTTTATAGCTACATTAGCTGGTATATATATATCAACTTGTGACCCAAATTTTATCATTCCATATAAATCCCCAATACTAACTTTTTCTCCAATATTTTTCCACATTACAATTGTTCTAGCTATAAGACCTGCTATTTGGATACATAAAATTTTTTTATATGTATCTTGAGTATCTGCGAATAAAACTAAATTTTGTTCATTCTCTATATGCGCTATTTTATCCATAGCTGGCAAAAATTTACCTTTTTTATATTCTATTTTAACAATTTCTCCATTAATAGGAACTCTTTGAACATGAACGTTAAAAATTGATAAAAAAACTCTTATAACTTTACAATCCTGTTGTAATATTTCATTATATTCTGTTATTATTTCAATAATTTTACCATCACAGGGACATAAAATTTCATTTTCTTTAATAATTATTTTTCTTTTTGGATTTCTAAAAAAATAAAAAGAAAATATCGTAAAAATAAAAAACAAAACTCCTAAAAAATAAAAAAATTCAAAATCAAAATATCCGCCTATTATAAAAAATCCTAATGAAAAAAATATAAAAGTTTTTATATTGCGCAGTCCTTCTTTTATTATCATAAATTTATCCCTAACTCCAAAACTTTATATTTTAAAATAGTAATAATAGCTATTATTTATCGTTCGCATCCAATATTAAATGCTTCTATATTTAAATCCAAGACATTTTTTTTTTGACTAAAGGCTTCTTTTATCGCATTTATCACATTTTCTTTTTTAAAAATCTTTGTACTCTTTATAAATGCGCCTAACATAACCATATTCGCAAATAATTTATTCCCAACTTTATAAGCTATTTGATTTGCTTCAATACCAATTTTTTTTATATTTTTATCTAATTTATTTTCATCGTCAGCGACCAAATCAGAGTTCATTATTATTATTCCTCTTTCCTTTAATTGTAAGTAATATTTATTAAATGCAGCTTTTGTAAAACATAAAAAAATATCTATTTCTTTTATTATGGGAGAACCTATATATTCATCAGAAATAATAACTTGACATTTCGCAGCGCCACCTCTAACTTCTGCGCCATATGAAGGAAAAAAAGTAGAAAATTTTCCTTCTATAGCAGCAGCCTGACACAAAATACCTCCTGCTATCATGATCCCTTGCCCGCCAAAACCACCAATTACTATATTATTCCTCATAATATATCCTTATAAATTCCTAACTTAAATTCTTGTTGAATTTCATTTTCTATTTTTTTTATTGAATTTATCGGCGATTCTTTCCAAGCTGTTGGACACATAGAAAGAATTTCTACAAAAGAAAAACCTTTTTCATCTATTTGATTTTGCAAAGCCTTTTTCATCGCTTTTTTTGTTTTTATTATATGTTCCGGTGAATGAAGTGAAGTTCTTTCAATATAAGCTACAGCTTGTATTGCACTCAAAAGCTCACATACTTTTATTGGATATCCATCTAAAGTAGTTCTCCCAGTAGACGTAGTCGTAGTTTTTTGCCCAAGAAGTGTCGTAGGAGCCATTTGCCCACCAGTCATTCCATAACAACTATTATTAACAAAAAATATAGTAATATTTTCTCCTCTATTTGCCGTGTGCAATAATTCGTTTCCACCAATTGCTGCCAAATCGCCATCTCCTTGATAAGTCGTTACAATTTTATCTGGCATAACTCTTTTTAAAGCAGTAGCAACAGCTGGGGGTCTTCCATGCGCAGCCTCAGTAGTATCAAAATCCCAATAAAAATATCCAAAAACTGCACAGCCTACAGGGGCAACTGCAATTATGTTTTCACGAATATCTAATTCATCTACTATTTCTGCAAATAATCTATGAATTATCCCATGTCCACAACCTGGACAATATGTATTTTTTACATTTTTTAAACTTTTTGGATGTTTATAATTCATTTTTTAGTGTCCTTTAGTATCGTTTAATATTTCTTTTCCACATTTATAACAATAATTATTAAGGATATGATTTTTTTCTCTACAATTAACACATTCTACTTTTTGTAGTGTACCACAAAGTATACAAAAATCATCTTCTTTATCTATTGTAAATCCACATTTATAACAATTGTTTATATTTCTAGCCAATATTTTCCTTTTTTTAAATTCATTTTTTTTAGCTTTTTCTTTTGCCTTGTTTTTTTTAAATTCAATCATTTTGCCTATAAAATATATCAAAAATATACTAAAACAAATTCCTATTAATATTAATAAATAATACCAAATCCCAACTATTTTTAACGCGACTAAAAATTTGTAAATTTTTGTAAAAGCTGTTCTAGGGAATATATCTATACCAAGAACAAATAATTTCCAAAATATCGGAATTGCAGAAACAGCTAACAGATTTATTGCAATTACATTTTGTATATATTTATTATTTTTTACACTATAAATATTCCAAAATAAAAAAAATAATAATATTGGCAAAATAAATAATATTTGGTAAAAAAATTCAAATAATGGTATAAGTTTTTCTTTTTTATTATATTCTTTTAATAAACTATCAGAATAATTTTTCTGAACATTTTGTATAATTTCAAGAAGTTTTACAATTTTTTTATCGTTTTTTATACTCAGATATATTTTATCTAGTTCTTCATCTTTATATTGTAATTCTTTTTGTAATTCTTCATATTGAGTTTTTATTTTTTTGTTTTCATTCGGATCATTAGCAATTTTTGAAAATAATAATGTTTCATAATCACTTTTAAATCTATTATAATTTTTCTGAATTTCTATCTGCTCTTTTTCCAATCTTTTTTTTGCAATAATCCGATCTTGTATATATTTATCATTCTTTATATATATTAATTCATTTTGTATTTTTTTTAAATTTTGATTTAAATATTTATTTGGTTTTGTCAAATTATTATTATATTCATATCTCGTTTTATATCCCTCTTGAAAATTTGATTTTTCGTTCATCAATCTTTCTATTTTTCCTACAATATTCTCACTATACCAATCTTTTTTTATTATCATATCATAATATTGCTGCGGTATAAATTCCCAAGTTTGAACTACTAAATCAGATTGTTTATCTATTCCAATAAATAAATTGTATAAAACAAATATATCCAAAATTATAATAAAAAATATTGACCAACCATTAAACTCCACATGATTTTGTTCTTGCTTTTTAGGAAACAATAATTTAATTTTTTGAAATATTTTTATTTTCATCGTAAGTTTTTATCTAGTTAATAAATTTTTTATTTTTTGTATTATAACTTCTATTTCCGGTAAATCTCCACCTGCTATACCATAAAAATCCACAATATTCTTTCCATTAACTGCCAATCTAACATCTTCCACCATTTGTCCCATTGACATTTCTACAACCAAAAATTTTTTGTCTCTAGCAAGTTCACTCAATCTTTTTGAAGGAAATGGATAAGCTGTTTTTAATCGAAAACTCCCGACTTTCAAGCCTTCTTTTCTAGATAAAATGCAAGCATCTTTAATAATTCTAGAACTAATTCCATATCCCACCAAAACAACTTTTGCATCATCAATATCTATCTCTTCCCAATCAACTTCTGCTTCCATACTTTTATATTTTTCCGCTAATTTATTATTATGTTGCGTTAATTCTCCATCATTCATAAATAAAGATCTAATCAATCTTGGTTCTCTATCTTTACAGCCTGTCAAAGCCCAACTAGAAGTATCAAAGACATGAGTTTTTGTCTTTTTATCAAAATTTTTAATATATTTTTGTAAAACTTCGTCTATTGCCAATAATTCCACTTTTTCCATCATTTGCCCAATAATTCCATCAGATAAAATCATGACTGGA
>JAIRLV010000168.1 GCA_031259185.1 Elusimicrobiota bacterium
TGAATTCTTTGAAAGAAGATTCTGTAAGGGGGTCTGAAAAGGCTGGTTGTGCTAAATGTTATATCACATCCCCCTTTGGTGGCGGAAAGGGTTATGGAATGTTCCATTTGCCCCAAGTAAATAGCTGTGGAATAGTAGAACAATTAGAAGGAAGATTAGATGCCTATGTTTGGTTGGGAACTTTATATAAAAATATTGGTGGTTCTATTGACCTGCCTGAAGAAAATGGTATTGAAAATTCTGATATATTGGAAAATACTGATAAAATTATGAATTTGGAAAATGCTTTAGTTATAACTACTAAGAGAACTATACTTGAAAATCCATTGGATGCCCATAATGAAAATAATAAAATAGACTGGTTTACAAGGCCAGTGGAAAATGTGTTTGTCTTAGACAATGAAAAGGTATACATTGCTCATAATATACTTGATAGTAATGAACAAAGCATTGGAACCCTGCAACTAAGAATGGATAATAATGGCATCAGTATGGACTACACTAAAGATGAACAGTCTGGAAGTGTAACTGTAGTTATAGATCCTGAAACTAAACTACCAAGACTTGAAATATCTACGCGAGATACTTCTAAGAATCAGGAAATTAGCATTAATGGAGACCCAAAATCATTAACCCTTTTGGCCAAAAATGGTGATACTAAACAGTCTAGCATTATTCTCAGTAATGGAACTGGTGGAAGTCTTGATGATCAGGGTATCCATATTACATCTCAAAAGGGAGATACCAACACTGTTCTTACTTTAGACGGTGGGAAAAATGCAATCTCTTTGTCTGCAAAAGATATTGTTCTAAATGTAAATGGAGGAAAAATTTCTCTTGGAAATGGAACTTCCCCTGTAGCAGTGTATACTGGTGGTCCAGATGAATTATCTGTCCAGCCTTCTGATAATGTATTTGCCTAAGACTTTTTTTAAAAAGTTAATTCTATGCGTATAGAAGTAAGAACAGAGACTACTAAACAACAAGTAAAAAATGCTAATGTAAAAACAGTCACTACCTATAAAACAAGATATATTTCAGTAAGAGATATTATAGGGTTTGCATCTGCTGGCATTGCCATAGGTAAGGCTCTTATGGCAAAAAAAGATAATATAAATTTAAAAAAATTATGTGGTGCCTTAATTGCACCCCTCTTTGCCCTGTGCTCATCACTTGAAATAGTACAAAAAGTCTTAAAAGTAGCTGCTATAGTCTCTCCTATTGCTCAAATTGCTGCAAGGGCATCTGGTGTTTGGGCCTCTCCCGGAAATATAGGAGATATAGTACAAATAGTACTTAAAACGGTTTCTAAAGTTCTTATCTCACTTGCTCTTATGGCCTTGGGAGCCCTTATTAACTATATATTAAACCTTGAAATAAAGGTTGATGAAGTAAGTGATTCAGTTTCATATGCTATTGGAGATTCATTAAATAATGCGGGAACTAAAATTGCTGCTGCAATAAATAATTCACTTAATAATTTAGCTAATAGTAATATAAGTGATTTAGTTTTTGTTGATACTGGAAATGCAACTGAACAACTTATTAATACTGGAATAGGTGGCAATACTAATGGATTATCAGATGGTGATACTAGAGAAGATACCGAAGATCTTACGCCAGAAGTAGGAACTATAATTACTGGAAATGGAAATGATGGAAAAACTCATAGTTTTGAAACCATTGTAGATACTGGTGGAAGCCGTTTGATTGCTGGTAGTAATATAAATGAAGGATTATGGTATAGCGATAATGCTGGAACAACATGGAATCATGCTTACTTTGATGAATTTGAAGGAATTTCTCATGTGCTGTCTGTGGGTAATTTTAAATCATTTGCTTTCTTAAATAATTATTGGTATGTAGGCAATAACAATAATTCTTTAAAAGAAACTGTAATAAATTATAATCAAATAGATATTGAAACCGATCTGCAAAGTGCAGTTATTTCTATGAAGGATTTTAACCCTTCATCATTAGCAGATAATACTTGTATTCTATCTACAATAACTTATAGTGATAATCATAATATGCTTACAGGAAGTATTGGAGATTTTGAAATAATTTATAATGATAATAAAATATATAAAAGAACCTTAGTAAACGATCTTCTTAATCAAAGAGAGAACGGATATAATGTACCAATATATCTTAATAGTTCTCAAATAAACAATAATCTTTTAAATAAACAAATAGAAATAGATAAAACACAAACTTCTAATTCTGCCACTACAATAATAAGTTTTGCTAATGGAAGAAATATTACATTCTCACAAAATAGTATTAAATGTAGTTGGGTAGTATATGATATATATCATGGTGAATATGATAATAATGGAAATCTTACACAACAATGGAATGGGGCTGGTAACGATAATAATATAATTCAATTTCCAACAGATTATATAATATCTTCTATATCTATACAAAAGGATATTAAATATATAGATGAAGTTAATACAATTTGGCAAGTAAAATATTGGGCTCCCAATACTAATTATTCTCAAAATGATATCGTATATCATAATGAAATATATTATAAGGCAAAAATTTATTTTACCTCTGGCAATGAATTTGGTTCTACTATACATGATGAAGAAAATAATATAGATATTTCAATTTGGGATACTACTTTTATTCAACCAACAGAAGAACAACTACTTGTAGAAGAATACAATACCTGGTATGATACAGCAATCATTGGATATAATATAATAAAAGAAGAAAAATGGCAAATAAAAATTCTTAATGAATGGAAAATTATAAGATTTTGGGAAAAAGAAGCTGATTATTTTGATGGAGAAGTTGTTTATTATAATAATGGTGTTTATATGCCAATTACATCATTTAAAACAACAGAAGTATTTAATAATGATGATTGGAACTTTATAGGTGATTGGAATATTATTAAATGGGGTTGCATACAAAATGATATATTATATGAATTATTATATAATAATGGTTGGATACAACAAGAAATAGAAATAGATAAAAATATGTTTCATAGAGTAACTCAAATAGACATACCGTTTAGTCAGAGAATGGGTATAACATTTACTTTTACTAATTTTGATGGCATTGGTATTTGGTGCTCTTCTAATAATGGAACTTCTTGGTTTAAAACAAATATAATTGATAAATCTTGGGAATGTCTTAAAACAATTTCTGGTAATGATGGAACCCAAGATATATCTCGTGTTATAGCAGTAAATCAAAGTAATAGTGGTATTTGGTATTGTAATGGTGATACTAATTTTTATGTATCTAATATAGAAATTGGATCTTTTCATTTATTACATGATGAAGTTGAAGAACCAGATGATTGTGTGGCACAAGGAACTATGGCATATGTTACTAGTGATGTTGGCCTTAATTGGCGTATTCTTCATACACATTATTTTTTATGTATTATTACTGTTCACGGAAGATTAGTTGCAGGTTCTGGCGATGATACTGGATTATGGTATAGTAATGATAATGGTCTAAATTGGACTCAATCAGACAAAAGAACAGGAAATTGGGCTGCACTTACATTTTTCAATAATCTTGTAGATGCGGGTTCTGCTGATGATGAAGGTATATTATATTCTCCTGATATTGGAGAAATGTATCATAAAACAAATGTTGAAGTATCTCC
The DNA here is from genome assembly GCA_031259185.1 of Elusimicrobiota bacterium. GTDB lineage: Bacteria > RUG730 > RUG730 > RUG730 > RUG730 > JAIRLV01. Next base: position 3,638 of record JAIRLV010000168.1, read on the forward strand.
ATATACTTCTTTTGCTCAAACAAACGATAAAGTATTTTCAGGATCAACAGTTGGATCAAAAGAAAGTAGCGATGGAAAGTATTGGGCCATTCATTCTTCTTCTGGAAGTTCTTATGTGTCTAATGTTTTTGGATCATTACTAGACAAAGTAATTAATTCAAGAAAATTTTTAATAGTAATAGATCTTAAATCAAGACTTTTTACACCACAAGAAATAGATAAGAAAGTAATATTGGTTATTAATTATATTATATCTCCTTATTTATTTGATAAATGTTTTAGTATGAACGAAAATCTTTATAATGTAATTGGAGGAAGAGTTACTTTTAAATCAAGTAACAAGAGTGATTTTGTACTTGGGACAAGCGAAAGCGATATATATATGATTGATAAATTTACATCTATCATAGATTGGAAAAATGATTGTAATATGCAACCAATTGGCGCTATGTCTCTACAAGATATACTTGGTTCTGAAGATATACCAGATTTTGCGTTATATGATTTTAATCAAATACAAAATACGCAGACACTACAAGCACTTATTGAACAAATAAAAGTATATTTACAAAGAAGAAAAGAAGAATTTTTTAGTAATACAAATGCTGAAATAGATGCTATTATTATTGATGATAGGCCAATATTAGCAGAAACTCAATCACAACAAGAAATTTCAAATGCATTAAGTATGAAACAATCCTTTGGAGATGCATTAAAAGATGGAGCTAAGGCAATGCTTCAAAACTTTGGTCAAGCGTTTTTTATGTTTGATGAATCTTTAATTAAAAGGCTTCTTATAGCAACAATGCATGAATTAATTCAAAATATAGCACAACAACTAAAAGGAGCTTTTATACAAGCAAACCATAAATTAATTCATACACAACAAGATTATGTTATAGATATGCATATATATCCAATTTCTATGAATTTTAGTAAAGCATTAAATATTGCAGCTAATAAATATTTTCAGAGTATGTCAAGAAATATTAGAGTATTGAATCAGAGTAGCGACAAGGATATTATTAAATTAGCAAGTGATAAATTTAAATTTGAAGAAAGGGGTTTATGGGCTCAAAAGACATATGATATATTATTAAATACTTATAGAGTGCCAGACAATCTTTTACATAATCCCATAACAACAAATGATATTATTTTAATGATTAATAATTCATATACAAAACTTATGAGTAATTTTAATATATCTTTAATGCAAGAACCATTATTTAGTGGATTATCTGGCATAGAAGAATTAAATCTTTTAGAAACTGATGTTGATAAGAATAAATTTTTTAAATACATGACAGATATAGTAAATCAGTATAAATTAAGAAGTAAACAACTTGTTCATGTTATTTGGATGTCTATTCCCAATGAACATAAAAAAGAACAGGCTCAAATAATTTTTGGTAAATCACTTACGGAAAAAGATATTTATAGAGGAATAGATGAATTTATGAATATTATTATAAGGGAATTTAACAATAGGAAGGATTCAATATAATGTCATTTACACCACAAAAAAGAAAAGAACATTCTAAAATGATACTTGATGATTTCGCTAGTCTTGATACTGATTATCAATCTGTATTAAAGAAAAGAAATCAAAACGTAGATGATTATATAAATGAATTAAACGAAGATGGAGATTCAAAACAAGACAGTGATGCAAAACTTCGCAAAGTTATAACAAACACTATAGAGTTTTTTAATACCTCTATAAATGAAATAATAAATCTTGATAATTATATAAAAACCGACAATAGTTTTCAGCAATTTTTAAACGTTACCCCTACCAATCTTTATAATATAATAACAAGATATAAGGATT
>JAIRLV010000197.1 GCA_031259185.1 Elusimicrobiota bacterium
CATACATCCGTTGAAGTTTTGACGGAAATATATGAAAGATTGAAGCTAAACAGTAAATTTGGTCTAACAATAATTTTGGAAGGAGATACTACAGATTTAGGAGATAATGATACTACGAAAAAGTTTATATCTACATTAGCAACTATGAATACTCCATTATTACAAGTTAAATGGAATATAGGACCAGAAACATTAGAAGAAATTAAAAAAAATGAAACAATATATAGACCGTTATTAGCTTCAAGACAGCTAGAAATAGCGACATTATTCAATGGCTACATCTTGACATCTACAGGAGTTATAACAGATGAATTGCATCAAATTCTTATAAAAAAATATCAGAATCAGAATCAAAAATTAAATGAACTGGTAATATCAAGAATATTAAATAATGAATTATATACAAATAATTTCAATGGAGAAATATTGAATTTATTTTTTGCAAAAGGAGAGCCGACTTTAGCAATAAAACAAATAATACTTCAAGGTCCAAAATTAGAAGGAGAAGCCAAGAAAATAGCAGAATTAGCTGAAAATCAAATAGGAAATCAAGAAATAAAAATATTACAAGTTACAGAAAATGGGTTGCTATTCGAAACAGTAATGCCTAGTGAAAAAATAGCATCTTTATATGATGGAGTAGATATAATGCCAAATATAGAAGATACGACACATATAACATTAATTGACACAGAATGTATAGAAATAGAGGGAATAGTAGATACCAATTCGCTACTTATAACAAAAATAGGAATGTCTGCTCGCAGAGCTATAGGGAAATTGTTATCAAATATTGGTCTACTAAAAGAAAATAAGATAAAAGGAATAGAATTCGACGAAAGTATACAAGCTATTGCAGCAGCAGCATAATAAAATTAACAAATTACCTTTGATAAAAATGAAAAAGAGGGTGGAAAGTAAAACTTTTCACTCTCTTTTTTTATGCTATAATTTTTTTAGTTAGATATAAATAATTAAAATAATGATAAATAAATACCAAAAAAAATCAAAATTTTGTTAAAAATAATACCTTCAATAGATTTTTTGTTAAAATTATATTCCATTCAGTCAAAATTTTATTATTTTTGAAACATAATAAAAAAAATATGCTATAATAAAAAAATCTCAAAAAAATTCTTTAAAAAAAATAAGGATTACGAAAGTGCAGGATAAAGCAAAATTAGATATTTTGAGGCATTCGACTGCCCATCTTATGGCAATGGCTATAAAAAGATTATTTCCAGATGTAAAATTTGGAGTAGGACCGGCAATTGACGAAGGTTTTTATTATGATTTTGATTTAGAGCAGAGATTAGAACCAACAGATTTAGAATTGATTGAAAAAGAAATGGAAAAAATATCAGCTGAAAAGTTGGATTTTTTGAGAATAGAAAAGAATAGAGAAGAAGCTAGAAAACTTTTTGAGGAAAAAGGCGAAAAATATAAAATTGAGATCATAAATGATTTACCACAAGATATAAAGACAGTTTCTTTGTATCAAAATGGAGATTTCATAGATTTATGCAAAGGTCCTCATATAAAAAATACAGTAGATATAAAATATTTCAAACTTTTGAATTTAGCTGGAGCATATTGGCGAGGTGATGAAAAAAATAGAATGCTTCAGCGGATTTATGGAACAGCTTTTTTTACACAAGAGGAATTAGATAAACATTTAAAATTTTTGGAGGATGTAAAAGAACGCGACCATAGAACGCTTGGGAAAAAATTGGATCTTTTTAGTATATCTGAAGATATAGGCGCTGGGCTAATTCTTTGGCATCCAAAAGGCGCTATAATAAGGCATTTGATTGAGTCGTTTTGGAAAGACAAACATATCAAAGCAGGTTATGAGCTTCTTTATACTCCGCATATTGGAAAATCTAATCTTTGGGAGACTAGCGGGCATTTGGGTTTTTATAATGAAAATATGTATTCTCCAATAAATATTGACGAGCAAAATTATTATATTAAACCAATGAATTGTCCTTTTCATATTCTAGTCTACAAAAATTCGCATCATTCTTACAAAAGCCTACCTATTCGCTATGCGGAACTTGGAACGGTTTATAGATATGAAAGATCTGGCGTTTTACACGGACTGATGAGAGTTAGAGGTTTTACTCAGGACGATGCGCATATAATTTGCACAATAGAACAAATTGAAAACGAAATTATTTCAATTTTGAAGTTTTGTTTTGAAATGTTAAATCATTTTGGTTTTTATGATTACAAAATATTTTTGTCAACACGCCCAAAAGAAAAATTTGTGGGGAGTCTGCATGATTGGGAGATTTCGGAGAAAGCTTTAGAAAAAGCAATGGAATTGACGGGATTTGAATATGAGATAGATGAAGGAGGCGGGGCATTCTATGGACCGAAAATTGACATAAAAATAAAAGACGCTCTTGGAAGATATTGGCAATGTTCTACGATACAATTTGATTTTAATGAAGCTGAAAGATTTGATATTACATATATTGGTCAAAATGGAGCTAAACATAGACCTTTTATGATTCATAGGGCTTTGTTTGGTTCATTAGAAAGATTTTTTGGGATTTTGATAGAACATTACAAAGGAGCATTCCCGATTTGGTTAATGCCAGAGCAAGTTCGAATATTGACTATAAACGAAAAACAAAACGATTATGCCAAAAAAATTTTGGAAGATTTGAAAAAAATAGATATAAGAGCTACATTAAATAATTCTAATGACAAATTAGGGTATAAAATTAGAGAAGCTCAATTGAATAAAATCCCATATATGGTAGTATTAGGCGATAAAGAATTAGAAAATAATGAAATATCTGTTAGAACAAGATTGGGAAAAGTTTTAGAAATAAAAAAATTGGATGAATTTATAAGATTAGTTTTAGAAAAAAATAAAAACCACAGTTTTGATATATAATAACTATAATTAAAAAAAAGTAAAAAATTTTATATACTTTTGATATAATTTTATGAAAATTTGACATAAATAACAAAACAGTATAAAATTAATCAAATAATTTTACTTAAATTAAAGAAGGGAAAAATGAATAGAGCTAAAATTATATCGATAGGACATTATACTCCCAAAAAAATTTTAACAAATACTGACTTAGAAAAAATGGTAGATACAAATGATGAATGGATTACCCAAAGAACTGGCATAAAGGAAAGACATATTGCTAGAATTGATGAAATGCCATCAGATATGGGCTATGAAGCTGCAAAAGAAGCTTTAGAAAAAGCGAATATTAATCCAGAGGATATAGATATTATTTTATGTGGAACAGTAAGTGGTGATTACATAACTCCAGCCACAGCATGTTTGATACAAGCTAAACTGGGCGCGAAAAATGCTTTTGCATTTGATATATCAGCTGCATGTTCTGGTTTTATATATGGTTTAAGCATTGCGGAAAAATTTATTTTAGCAGATAATACAAAAACTGTTTTAGTCGTTGCAACAGAAAAAATTTCAAATATAACAAATTGGGAAGATAGAGCGACTTGTGTTTTATTTGGAGATGGAGCAGGAGCAGCAATACTAAAATCTTCAAATGATAATTCAGGAATAGTGGCATCTTATTTAAAAACAGATGGAGATTTATATGATTATATTATGCTACCCGGTGGCGGTTCAAAAAATCCTGCTAGTTTAGAAACTGTTAAAAATAAGCAACATTATTTGACTATGAAAGGAAATGAAGTTTTCAAATATGCTGTGACAAAAATGATTGAATCTGTTGAAAAAGTTCTTGTCCATTCTAATTGGACAAAAGATGATGTTAATATGATATTCCCACATCAAGCAAATATTAGAATCATAGATTCAATTAGGAAAAAAATAAATTTTGACAAAGATAGAGTGTTCATTAATATAAATAAATATGGCAATACCAGCGCGGCTACAATTCCTATCGCCGTGTCAGAAGCGCTTCAAAGTAATAAAATAAAGGCTGGCGATAAAATAGTTCTTGTGTCATTTGGATCAGGTTTTACTTGGGGAGCGCTTTCTCTAATTTGGTGAAAAATTATATTTTTAAAATATATTTTAAAATATAAAAATTTTATTTATAAAAACTGTGTGAAAAAATAAAATAAAATGAAATGAAATATAATACGAGGTAAAATTATTTTGAAAAAAAAGTCAAAATTACAAAATTTTTTCAAAATGATAATTGAAAATAAAAAATTTGAAGAAATACTAAAAGATCTAAAAATACAAAATGCTCCAGAATATATAAAAAATATTTTAGAAATTTTGGAAAAAGAAGAAATTTGTGATAAAAATAATAAAAATAGATTAGAAAAATCAATTCAAAAAGAATTTGATTTAACTTTAAAAAATGAAGCTGAAAATAAAAAAATATTAAAAAATGAAATTAATATTTTTTCCGATGGCGCTGTTAGCGGAAATCCGGGTATAGCGGGAATTGGTTGTGTGATTTTTGAAGGTTTAGAAAAAGAAATTAGCAGAGAAAATAAATTTCTTGGAGTAACTACAAATAACATTGCAGAATATAAAGCAATATTATTGGCGCTAGATAATATAGCCGAATTGAAAAAAGAAGGTTTTATAAAAAATATTGAGACGCTAAAGTTTAATTTTTTTTCGGATTCAGAATTAATGATAAGGCAACTCAATGGACAATATAAAATTTCCAATTTAAAATTACAAAAATTAGCGATGGAATTTAAGCAAAAAATAAATAAATTGGGAATAAAAAACTATACTTTGAAACATATTTATAGAGAACACAACAAAATTGCGGATGAATTAGCAGTTTTGGCAAAAAATAAAAAAATAATTAAATCAAGGGCAAAATAGATAGTCGCTTTAAAAAAAATTTATTTTTTTTAAAGAGGAAAGTCCGAACGCCATACAGCAAGATGCTCGTTAACGGCGAGGCATTGTTAATGAAAATTAATAATGATAGAAAGTGTAACAGAAAACAAACCGCTCTTTTTATTAAAGAGTAAGGGTGAAAAAGCGAGGTAAAAGCTCACTATATATTCCAGCGATGGGATATATTGACAAACCTCATCTGGCGCAAGTTCAAGTAAAGTTTATATAAATCAGCTGGGTTTTAAACAGGGTAGAACGCATGTGTTTTTACACACAATTTTTTTTGAAAAAAATTGAGATAAATGACTATCGCTTTTTTATAATAGATATAATGTGATAAAATATCCTTTCATAAAAAAGAACAGAATTCGGCTTATTTTTTGCTCTTGATAATAATTGTAATTTTTGCTATAATAATTCTAAACTAAATTTATAAAGAATACATCAATATATTTATGTTTAGATAAGATAGATTTGCGAATTTTTTGTATCTACTTCATTCTAAACTTCATTTTCAATAACTATATACTTCATTAAATTAATAGAAAATTCTAAACAATTAGGGAAAATATAATATGTATATGACAAAAAGTATTTTATTTTCTGTTACTACGCATATTTGTATTTTGTTATTAGGAAACTATTATTTGAAAGAAAACTTTTTGATTTCTGGGAATAATATATCTTATATAGACATAAATTTAGTTGAAAATATTTCAAAAAATGAATATTTAGAAAAAAATGCTTTAAAAAAACAAAGAAATAGAGTTGAAAAAGTTGAAAAAAAAGAAGTACAAAAAAAAGAAGCAAATAATTTTATACAAAAAGAAATAAATGAAAACGAAATTGAAAATGAAATTGAAAACGAAATTGAAAATGAAAACCCGAATGATAATAAAGAATATGATAACTTTGATGAACAAAATAGCGACATTAGCGATAAATATTCTCTAAATTTAAAAGATTTTTACATTCCTAAACCTCGATATCCTAAAGAAGCAAAAATCAAAAAAGAGGAAGGATTGGTAGTTATTGAAATAAAAATAAACAATAATGAACCTGTTAAATCCGCCTCAATTATTACTTCCAGCGGTTCAATTTTATTAGATGAAGCGGCATTAAAATCTGCTCACAACATTAGATATAGAAATAATAAAAAATTTAAAGATATGACTATATTAATTCCATATCAGTTTAGATTGAAATGAATATAAACGTAAATATTTATTTTTGTAATATTTATATTTCATATTAATGTTAATATGAAAAAGGAGTAAAAATGAATAGAAGAGATTTTTTGAAATTATCATCTTTAGTAGTCGGCGGTTTTTTCAGTAATGGTTTTACATTTCTAGACAAAACACCAAACTTGATTAATGATGATCTATCAAAAGTCACGAGAGTCAGATACAAAGATATAACGCTTCCGTTATTGACTTTGGGTTGTATGCGGTTTCCTCTAAAAAGCTCTGACAGTTCTGATATAGATACTCTACATGTACAAAAAATGGTTGATTATGCGATTGCGCATGGTCTAAATTATTTTGACACTGCATATCCATATCATAGCGGAAAATCTGAAATAGTCATAGGAAATGCCCTAAAAAAACATCCTCGCAATAGTTTTTATATATCTACAAAATTACCGACATGGATGATAAACTCAGAAGCAGACGTGCATAGAATATTTGACGAACAATTAAAAAAAACTCAGCTAAAACATTTTGATTTTTATTTTATTCATACTTTAAACAAAAATACTTATGAAAATAATTGTAAAAAAAATAAAGTATATGAACTTTTGAAAAAGAAAAAAAGCGAAGGCAAAATAAAATATCTCGGTTTTTCTTTTCATGATAATCCTGATGTTCTTGAAGTTATAGCAAGAGAATATCCATGGGATTTTGGAATGATTCAGCTTAACTATCTTGATTGGGATGTTATAGATTCTGAGCGTATGTATGAGATTATGTTAAAAAATAATATCCCTACATGGGTTATGGAACCAGTTCGTGGCGGGCAATTAGCTAGCCTAAATGAGAGAGCGACCACAATATTCAAAAATGCAAATCCTAATGTGTCTACTGCATCTTGGGCGATAAGATATGCTGCGTCACTACCTAATGTCACAACAGTTTTGAGCGGAATGAGTAATATTGATCAACTGCAAGATAACATTAAAACTATGACGAATTTTAAACCGTTATCTGATCAAGAGCGAAATGTGATAAGCACGGCGTTGATAGCATATAGATCGTCTGGCACTATTCCTTGTACAAATTGTAAATATTGCGTCCCTTACTGCCCATTGAAAATAGATATTCCAAATAATTTTAATATTTATAATCAATTTTTGATTGACAATAATTCTAGATTATTTGTTAGAAATTATAATGCTTTGCATGATTTTGAAAAATCCTCAAAATGTGTAAAATGCAAACTTTGTATGCCGCATTGTCCGCAAAAAATAGAAATTCCAAATTTTTTAAGTAAAATTACAGAAAAATATAATGAAGTGTCTTAATAAAA
>JAIRLV010000203.1 GCA_031259185.1 Elusimicrobiota bacterium
AACTGCGGCACAATCTTTCTTGCGATTTCAAAAGAAATCAAGAAACAAAACGAGCTCGTAGTTCTTCTGAGAACTAAACTCTCAGCCTTTTATTTTACGTTCTATTATATATTATTTTAGTTCATTTATATATTTAATATACAAGAACATAAAAAAATTTGTTTTTTTATCAAAAAAAATAAAAATATTTTGTCAAAGCAAAAGAAAAGAGAATAATTCTTAAATTCAATATTACTCGCAACGTCTGTTTAATCGAAACAAAGCGGAACGATTGCGTAACTCACAATTAGGCGATTGTGTATTAACAATCAGCTGATTATTAAAAACTATACTTTTATTTTAAGTTTAAAAAAACTCTTCAACTTGCTAATTATTCTAAATAACTAATATATTTTTCTAATTTTGCATATTTCAGAATCAATCTCTTTTCTATTCCATTATAAAATTTTATATAAACAGTTTTATTATCATCTCTTCCATAAAAATCTAATATTGTCCCAATTCCAAAACTAGGATGTTTCACCCTTTCGCCTTTTTTAAAAACTTTATTTTCATTAAATTTTTCTCCTTTTTCATAATAGCGATAATGGTTATTATTATTTTGTTTGTCGTATTTATTTATATAATCATCAAATTTAGCATATGGATTTATATAATTATTTTGCTTATCAATAATGTCATCTAAAATTCCAGCTTCTTTCAAAAATCTCGATGGTAAGTGCATTTTGGTCATTCCATAAATTTTTCTCTGCATCGCTGCTAAACAATAAAGTTTTTTCATTGCTCTTGTTATCCCAACAAAACAAAGTCTTCTTTCTTCCTCCAATTCATTTTTATCATAATCAACTTTTGAATTTGGGAATAGACCTTCTTCCATGCCGGTCAAAAATACAATTGGGAATTCTAATCCTTTTGCCAGATGCAAAGTCATCAATGTAACCTTTTGCGTCTCATTATTAAGTTTATCTATATCATTAATGAGTACCGTATGTTCCAAAAATCCTTCTAATGAAACATCGCCAAAAGTTTCTTCAAAATCTCCAGCTGCAGAAACAAGTTCCATCACATTTTCAATTCTAGAATCTTTGTAAATCGTATTGTCCTCATATAAACTCTGCATATAGCCTGTTTTTTCAAGAACTGTATTTATAATTTCTCTCAATGTCATTTTATTCGCATTTTTCATTAATTCAATGATCATAGAATGAAATTTTTGAATACTTTTGACTAATCTATTCGGAACTTTTTCTTCTGTATAAGCTCCCATAACAATATTTGTCAAAATATCAAAAAAAGAGTCGCCGTCTTTCTGCAAACTTTCAACCAAATCAATACTTTTATCGCTAATCCCACGCGCAGGTAAATTTATTATTCTTTTCAAATTTATTGTATCGTTTGGATTAATAATAACTTTAAGATATGATAAAACATCTTTTATTTCTTTTCTATCATAGAACTTGATACTGCCGACCAAGATATATGGAACTCCCAAATTTCTAAAAACTTCTTCAAAAATTCTAGATTGTGCATTTGTCCTATAAAAAATCGCTATTTCATTCAATGAATATCCTTCATTAGCTAGTTTCTGAATTTCTTTTGCTATGAACTCTGCTTCATATTTTTCGCTTTGAGTTTGAATATAAACAATTTCTTCACCTACCTCATTTTCAGTCCAAATAGTTTTATTTTTTCTTTCTATATTATTTTTTACTAATTTATCAGCCGCTTTCAAAATATTTTTTGTAGAGCGGTAATTTTGTTCTAGTTTTATAGATTTTGTATTCGCAAAATCATTTTCAAAATTCAAAATATTTTCAACATTTGCCCCTCGCCAAGAATAAATAGATTGATCATCATCCCCAACAACGCAGATATTTTTATATTTCCCAGATAAAAGTTTAATCATCAAATATTGACAATAATTTGTATCTTGAAATTCATCTACCATGATATATTTAAATCTTTCTTGAAATTTTGCTAGAATTTTGGGATTATTTTCTAACATTTCGACAACTTTGAATTGTAAATCACCAAAGTCTAGATTTTGGCTTTCTTCCAAAGTTTTTTGATATATCTCGTATATTTCGCCAACTGTAATAAAAAAAAATTCTCCTCTTTTTTCTGCATTGCTTCTATATTCACTAGCTGAAATCATATCGTCTTTTGCACGCCCGATCAATGAAGAAATAACATTTGGAATAAATTTTTTATCGTCAAGGTTTAATTTATTTAGACATTGTTTGACAATATTTTTTTGATCTTGAGAATCGCATATACTAAAATTTTTGTTTAATCCAATATTCTCTGCCTCATCGCGTAAAAACTGTGCGCACATAGAATGAAAAGTTGAAATTAAAATCCCATTAGCATTACTTCCAATAATTTTAAAAATTCTTTCTTTCATCTCCCTAGCAGCTTTATTAGTAAATGTGACTGCTAAAATATTATAAGGATGAATGCCTTTTTGAATCAAATTTGCGATTCTATAGGTAATAACTCTAGTTTTCCCAGACCCAGCGGCTGATAAAACAAGAACTGGACCGTCAGTTTGTAAAACTGCTTCGAGTTGCGATTTATTTAATAATTTTTCAAAATCCAACATAAAAAATAATATCCTTTATCATTAATAGATATCTTCAATATTTAGTAACTAATCAATATTAGTAAAAAACTAAATTAGTATAACATATATCAATACCATGAAAAAAAATAAATAAACAAAATACAAATATAAAATACGAAAAATAATAAAATATAAGTACCAGATACTGCCCAACACGCAAACAACAATTTAATTGACAGAAATAATTAGAAATACAGTAAATAATTATTGCAATAAAATAAGAGAATAAATATTAAAAAAATAGTGAAAAAGAAATATAAAAAATAGATTAAAGCTATTTTTGAATAGACAATAACAATTAAAAAATGGTGAAAAGCAATTTAGGATAAAAAAGTATTTGGAATATTAAAAAAAAGTAAAAAAAATACTACCAAAAAAAGTTAATGCCGATTTTTTTATAGTATATACAAAAGAAGGAAAAATTAATATAATATTATAAAAAGAGCAACTATATGTAAATATTGACTATTTATTAGGATAATTAAAAATTATTTTTTATATCAAATAATTTGTATAACAATTTTTAAATTATATCATTTTTAAATAATCCTTTCAATTAAATTTATAAATAATATTTACTTAAAAAAAATTTTTATTTTTTCATTCTTAAAAATATTAAAAAAACATAATTTCTTACTAAAAACAATAAAAATACTTTCTTTCTAGAATTATAAAAAGAAACCCTGTGATATATCAATAAATACCACAGGGTGTTTAGAATTGCTTAAAAAAAGTAATTGATAAATTTTTTATTGAATTTTATTGTAAA
>JAIRLV010000288.1 GCA_031259185.1 Elusimicrobiota bacterium
ATACTCTTAATTTTTTTTCATAATGTTTAGAATTTCCCCATTTGCCATACCCAATTTCATTTCCAGTAAATTTTATTCGTTTTTCTAAACAAGCTGAACATAAATCAGCATTTTCTTCTATACAAGGCTTATTTTCATAAAGTAAATAATCTTTTCTATATTTTAATGGAGTTAAGTTTGGCATAATCACATTTGCTCCAAACATTATCGCTTTTTCTCTTCCTAGAGGATCTAAAGATTGCATTGCCGTCGTAGCTGCAATATTTATGTCTTTCATTAAAATTCTTAGTGTGGCTATCATTTTTAAAGACAAATAAAATCTATCTTTTTTAGATAAAAGTTCATTTTTAAAGCTATATAGCGGAGTATTTTTATGTTCAATATATGGTCCCATTCCTATCATATCTATATCATAATCTCTGAAAAATAATAAGTCATTGACTAAATCGTCAATTGTTTGAAATGGCAAGCCGATCATTACTCCAGACCCAACTTGATAATCGAGTTTGTGCAAAGCTTCTATTGATTTTAATCTGTTAATATAAGAATGATTTTCATTATTTGGATGAAGTTTTTCATATAAAATTTTTGATGAAGTTTCTATTCTTAATAGATACCTAGCGGCTCCATTTTCTAGCCATTTTTTGTAAGTTTCTTCTGTTTGTTCACCAAGCGAGAGCGTAATTTTCAAATTTGGATTAGTAACTTTATGTATTTTTTTTATTAAACTAGTTATTTTTTCTATAAAAATTTTATCTGTTCTTTCTCCAGATTGTAAAACGATGCTAGCATAATTCTTTTCGTAGGCAAAAATTGCAGCTTCCAAAACTTCATCATCTGTCATGGTGTATCTTTTAATTTTATTATTACTACATCTTATGCCGCAATAATAACAATCTTTTTGACATAAATTAGAGTATTCAACTAGACCTCTATAATAAACAATATTCCCAACGTATTTTTTTTTGATTTTTGTTGATAACCTTTCCATTTTTTCTAAATTTATGTCTTTCAAAGTTAAAAGTCTATATAGCTTATCTTTTGTTAAAACTTTTTCGTAATTTTCATGTGAAGGTTGAATAAAAATATTATCATTATTATTCATACTAAATTCCTTAATATTAAAAAAATATTTTTTATATCTCATTTTGTTAAATATTATTAGAATTTATAATGGATAAAAATCAGTTTTTAAAAAAGGTAGAGAATGATGAAAAATATCATTTTTCATCCCACTATTAATGTTGTTAAGGTTATTTTCAGAAAAATAAAAATTATGAGAAAAAATTTTATTCAAGACCTAAAAAACATGAAAAACTAAACATTTTATATTATAGTTAAAAATATTGAATATAAATTTTTGGGTTATAATTTATTCAGCCAATCGATTATTTTATTTTCAAGTAGTTCCTGATTTTCTTTTTTTACATTATAAAAATCTGCGCTTTTCAAAATTTCGGCATTTTTGACATTTTTTCTAAAATCTTCGAAAAAATTCCCAATATTTCCCCCATGCGTAGCAAAAGGAACAATTTTTTTCCCTAAAAAGTTAGCTTTTGATAAAAAAGATAAAATTGGAGGTGAAACTGTATACCACCAAACAGGAGAACCTATAAATATCAAATCATATAAACTAAAATCTGGAATTGAATTTTTTAGCTCTGGATAATTTTTTGTATTAATTTGCTTTTTACTTATAAGGTATAATTGTGGAGAATTATTATAATCTTGGTTTATTTCAACTTTATATAAATCGCCACCCGTAATATTTTGAATTTTTTCAGCAATACTTTTTGTGTTTCCACTAAACGAATAATAGACTATTAAAACTTTATCAAAATTTTTTTCTATTTTTATTTGATTTCCTTTATATTTTTGCATATTTTTTTTGTTTTTTGAATATAATGAATATTGATGAAATAAAAAAATTATGATGCCAATAAAAATAATAATGGTTAAAGTTAAAATAATTTTTTTAATCATTTTTTACTCTTCTTAAAAAAATATGAAATATTTTGTTGTTATTTTTAGCTTGATTTGACTAAAATTTTAGCTAATTTTTTTTAATTTGTCCATCAAAAAGTTCTATTATAGAATTTCCTATTTTAGCTAATTCTAAATTGTGTGTTACCAAAATGATTGTTATATTATGATTTTTATTCAAATTCAATAAAAGTTCTTGTATTTCGCTAGATCGTTTGCTATCTAAATTTCCAGTAGGCTCATCTGCTATTAATATTTGCGGATTATTAATTAATGCTCTTGCAATTGCGACTCGTTGCATTTCTCCGCCAGAAAGTTGCGAAGGCAAATGATTTTGGCGTTTTGAAATTCCCAGCATTTCCGTAATATCATTTAATCTTTTTTCATCAACTATAAATTGTTTTTGAAAAACTGATGGCAATAAAATATTTTCTTTTACAGTCAAAGTTGGTATCAAAAAAAATTTTTGAAATATATAACCAAAAAATTTTCTTCTTATTTTAGTTAGCTCAATTTCCGAAAATTTTAAATTTTCTTTAACAAAATCTGTATTTTTAAATATTTCTTGCCCATCTATTTTCAAAGAACCTATAGATGGATTATCTAAACACCCCAAGACATTCACTAAAGTTGTTTTCCCTGATCCAGATTGTCCAATGACAGAAACGATTTCACCTTTTTTTATAGAAAAACTTATATTATTCAAGGCATAAATCTTTTCAGAGCCTCTAGCATAAATTTTTACAAGATTATTTGCTTCAACTATATTCATTACGAATCGCTCCTTATGGCATCCAAAGGACGAATATTCGATGCATGTAAAGCTGGATAAATTCCACCAATAATACCTATTAATATAATTGCAAAAAATGAAATTACAGCAATTTTTTCATCTACTTTAATTAAACTTCCTGAAGGAGTGAATGGTAAAAAATGCCGAATTGCTATTTCTGATACGTTTGAAAATAGATATGAAAATATTATTCCAATAATTCCCCCTATTGAACAAAGGAGAGCAGTTTCTATCAAAATTATATTAAATATATCTTTTGGCAGTGCGCCCATCGCCTTTAAAATGCCAATTTCTTGATATCTTTCAAATACGGACATAAGGACAGTATTTAAAACGCCAAACATTGCGATCAAAAAAGCAATAAATGCAATAGAAAAAACTATAACTTTTGCGCTTGAAACTAGATTCATAATCGTATTTTTTACTTGCGCCATAGATACGACTTGAATGTCCGGAAGCTCATAAAGTTTTTCCTCAAAAGCAGAAATATCAGCATCTCTTTTTAGACGAATACCTAGCATCGTAAGTTCGCCTTTTTTGTCAAAAATTTCTTGAACAGTTTTTAATGGCAAAAATATCATCCCATCGTCTTGAGTCCCAGTTCTGTTTAATACTCCAACGACTTTAAATTCAAGCTCGCTTCCTAAAATTAACATTAAATCGCCAATTTCTCGTTGTTCCAATTCTGCAGCTTCATACCCTAAAACTATTTCATTTACTGATTTTTCATTGAACCAATTACCCTGCTTGAAATTGAGATATGGCTTCATTTCAGGATAAGTATCAGGATCAATGCCTAGATAAACTATTGTCCCTCCATTTTCTCCTTTATTGGGGTCAAATTCGGCATGCATCAACATTGCAGTAGTTTTATCTACTTCTTCAGCAAAATTTACCTCTTTTACGATTTCTTCTGGCATATACCTCAATCCAGTCCCGCCTTTTAACATCAAAGTCGCAGCTTCATATGGACAACCTTTTGCTGTCAAAACAATTTGAAACCCCATTCCATCAATATCATTATTCAATGAATTCTCATAACCTTTATTGAAGCCTAATAATGTTACCAATACCCATGTTGAAATAATTATTCCTATAACTGTAAAACTAGTTCTCACTTTTCTACGAAGCAAATTTTTATAAGATAATTGAAAAATATTCATAATTTTTTCCTTTTTTTAATTTGACAAAAATCTAAAAAATATTATATTAAAGATATAGCTATTTATTTTTATTAAAAACAAAAATATCCATCAAAATCAAATTTTTTTTCACAGCTCTAATCGTAGCTAAAAAATCTATATTATTATCTGGATTAGGATTTTTTATTTCTATAATTTTTTTATTATCTGTTTTTCCAGTTTTTGGATCATAATTTTCAAAATCTTTTAAATTTAATCCAATAAATTGATTTGAAAAACTAGTAGCTCGCAAATCTTTCGCTTTTTTTGAAGTCAGTTTTTGGTAATAAAAATTTATGATGTTGCCTTTTAAATCATAGACTAAAAAAACTTGAATTCCACCATATTGCCCTTTTTGATTGATACCGTGAATATAGCCTATTATATCTGAGTTTTTATAAATCGTATAAACTGTATAAGGGACGTCTGGCGTTTCATAAAGTCCTTGAAAATTGTCGCCTAATTTTTGTTCTACTTCTTTTAACAGCTCTGATCCGCCAAGTTTTTCAAGCGATAAATAAGCGGTTTTATAACCAGTAGAATCCGAAAAAAAACGTTTCACATCTCTATCAGGATCATTCAAATCACATCCAACTGCTGCAAAAAGAAAAGAATATAATATCACAGAAAATATTAAAAATGTTACAATTTTTTTCATTGAGCTTTGATCTCCTGTGATTTAATGTTTTATTTTTCCTACATTTTTTAATATTTGTGTAAAAAAAAGCTATATTTTTGTTAACTTTTTCAAATTTATGCTAAAAAATAATAATAAAGTTGTCCAACAATTTTTTTATCATTCATGTCATTTTCAAATTCATACATAATTCTTGTAGTTATATCAGAAGTAATTTTATAACTCACACCACAACCGAGATAAAAATTATCATTTTTTTCATCTTTTGTATAAACATATTGTCCATCAAGTTTGAGCCTATTTTCTTCTAATAAATTAATACTCAAACGGTAAAGACCAGCAAAAGCATCTTTTTTATCTTTCTCACCAAAATCAATTTCTGTTTTATGTTCAATATTGTTGTGATTATATGCAAAATCAAACCCAATAAGCGATACTTTTTTTAAATCGTCGTCCATTAATTTATAACCCATAGTATCCAATTTTTGTCCATACATTATAGAAGCGCCAATATTATAGTTATTGAAATTAAGTACTCCTTTAGAAATTCTAGAGGTAAAAAGCCAATTCCCTTCACTTTTTAATGGCATTCCACTGCCAGATGTCAATGATGATTGTATATTCCCATTTTGAGTGTCTTTTGAAAACCCAACTCCCCAATCTCTATCAAACCCGAATCCATACATATATAACGGTTGTAAAAGCTCTCCATGAGTATCCCAATATGAAGCAAGTCCAAAAGCTATTCTATTATGTCCAAACCAAATATCAGAAAAATGTATCTTTTTTTTGAAATAAGCATTATAAACTTGCAATTGTAAATTATCTTGACTATCACTATATGCTAGTCTCATTTGCAATCCTAATGTCCCAATATCTTTTGTTTGTGTAGAAAATTTTTTGATATAATCAATCCCAATTGAATTTTTTTGCATTGCATCATCGCTATGTCCAGAATGATAAATAATATCTTTATCCATTGAGGAATAGCCAATTATGCCTTGTGCTTCAAAATAAAGCAAATCATTAGTAGCAGAAAATATTTCTATTACAAATATATAAAAAAATAAATTTATTATAATAAATTTTTTCATTTTTATACTTTAAAAAGAATTGCGCCATTATAGATATTCTCATTATTCTCTTGAATTATTAAAATAATCTCCCATTCTCCTCTCATTACTAAATTTAGAGGCAATAAATAATCGCTATTTTTATTTTTTTGAAATGTTTGATTGATAAAAGAATGGTTTCCTCTCATAGACGGCATATCATAACTCCCTATAATTTTTAATGTATCTACTTTTTTATCATTTTTATCAAAAATAGAAATTTTTATTACACTATTCCCTATTTTAATTTTTTCCGGGAATGTATATTTAAAATAATAATTGTCATTTATAGCAATTTTAGTATTTTCCTTTAGAGATTGAGTATCTTGACTTTGTGCATGCGCATAAATAGTTTGTATATTGGCAAATCCAAAAATAATAGTAAAACAACAACAATAAACATATATAAACAATATTTTTTTCATATTTTCTCCTTTTTTTAAATATTAATAATTATGTTTCAAAAAATAATAAAAAATAAAAAAGTTTAATAAATATTTAAATTAGTTTATAGTTTATTTAATTTAATTAATGCTTTTACAAATAATGATAATTTTATTAATTTTTACAAAACATATATGTTATATACTTTACTAAAAATTAAATCTATAGTCAACTATTTTTGATTTTAATATTTTTTATTAAATTATTCAATAATTAAATATTATAAAAAATAAAATTTATAAATTTTTTTATTTTATTAAAATATAAAGAAATGTTTATATAAATAAATTTTTTGAATATAAGATGATTTAGGGAAGAAACGACGATTGGAATATATGTAAAATTTACAAAAAAATTTTACAAAAAATTGGTTATAATAAAAAGCATAAATTGATATTAGCGATAGAATTTTAACTCAGACAAAAAAATGAAAGATTTTATTTGAGGTTTGTATATAAAAATATAATTTTTGAGTTTTTTAAAATGGGCGATACTGGAATTGAACCAGCGACCTCTTGCGTGTCGAGCAAGCACTCTAACCAACTGAGCTAACCGCCCTTTTATTAAATTTGACAAAAAAGTATTTTGTTTTTAAATATCTTAAGTTCTTATGTTCGGCATCAAAAATTAAATCATTTTAGATATCTTTTGGGATTAAAGCATCTGGGCTGACTGTCAAAATTTTTCTAGCTTGTTCTGGATATTTAGCAATAAACAAAAGCTCGTCGTTTATAAGAGGTTTTTGAGTATGGACATTGGCATATCTAACTAATTCCAAAATTCTATGGGCATGTTCATCACATTCAAAATTTACTTCTAATTCCCCATAAACATTTCTAAAACCTTTTATTCCGCCATATTCGCCAGTAGAAATCATTCTTCCAGTTTCAATAATATCCGGCTCTCCCCTCCCTAATTCTTCATAATCATATAGTTCGTAATTTCTTCTATCTTTTAAAGCGCCGTCGGCATGAATACCTGATTCATGCGCAAAAGCGTTAGAGCCTACGCCAGGTTGATTAATAGGGATATGAACTCCAAAAGCGTATGAAGCATATTTGGCAATTTTCCAAGCTTTTGATAAATCTATTTTTTCATCTAGCATATACTTTGAATTATTTGCAAAACCGCTAGATTTTTTTAATGCTAATATCACGGAAACCAAGTCGGCATTTCCCGCTCTTTCTC
Organism: Elusimicrobiota bacterium; assembly: GCA_031259185.1. GTDB lineage: Bacteria > RUG730 > RUG730 > RUG730 > RUG730 > JAIRLV01. Next base: position 7,339 of record JAIRLV010000288.1, read on the forward strand.
CCAGTCCATTAACAGTCGTGTTTATAAAAGCATTGACGCCATTGTCAATAGCAGCTTTTGCTCCCATAACGCTGTTCGCAACTACCATTCCCAAATCATTATGACAATGTAATTCTATATCCATTTTGATATGTTTGGCAATATATGAAATATTATCATAAATAGTAAATGGATCGTCATATCCCAAAGTGTCGCAATATCTAAATCTAGTAGCCCCGCTTTCTTTCGCTTTTAAAGCAAACTCAAGTAGAAATTCCCTGTTTGTTCTAGAGGCATCTTCCGCATTTATTCCAACAATTAAAAATCCATGATCCTTTGCATATTTGACAGCATCTGCCGTATTGCTTAAAACTTCTTTTCTATCTATTTTCCCCTTAAATTTATTTTTTATCATTTGATCTGATGTAGACATAGATAAATTTATATATTTTAATTTTGGGACCCTTTTTTGCGCTTCTACAATATCTTTTACAACCGCCCTTGTCCAACCGCTAAGCCTTAAATTTTTTATAACTCCAAGTTCAGCAAGTTCAAGGTTCGCATTTAAATAATTAGTTTCATGATTTGTAACAGGGAACCCAAATTCAGATTGGAAAATACCCATCTCATCCAGATATACATTTATCATAGTTTTTTGTAGTTTTGCCAAACCTAAATTAGCGGTTTGCACCCCATCTCTATTCGTTACATCTATTATGTGTATTTTATTGTTCTTGTCCACTGCAACCTCCTACTACAATTCCTATTTTATTCTAAATCATTACAAAATTCGGTTATCCTAGTTATTCCTTCAATCATATTTTCAAAACTCAAAGCATATGATATCCTGACACTTTCTTTATCTCCAAAAGCATCCCCCGGAACGAGCGCAACTTTTTTTTCATCCAATAACACATTACAAAAATCCATTGTGGTATTTATAATTTTCCCATTATATACTTTTCCAAAACATCCTTTTATGTTGGGAAAAACATAAAAAGCGCCTTTTGGATTAGGACAAAAAATGTTAGAAATTGAATTTAATTCTTTGACTATAAAATTTCTCTTTGTTTTAAATTTAGCAATTATTGGAGCAAACTCATAATTTGAATCTTGCGCTAATGCTGTAAAAGCTGCCTTTTGGGCTATAGAATTTGCATTAGATGTCAAATGGCTCTGTATATCGTCAACCGCTTTTAATATTTCCGCATCTATTGATGCTAAATAACCGACTCTCCAGCCTGTCATAGAAAATGATTTAGAAAAACCGTTTATAACTATTGTTCTTTTTTTTATATCGTCATTTAGCGAAGCTATTGAAATATGCTCTGTATCATAAATAATTTTTTCATATATTTCATCAGAAATTACGTATAAATTATACTTTTTTACTATTTCCGCTATTTTTTTTAATTCTTGCCTCGTATAAACTGCTCCTGACGGATTGTTTGGTGAATTTATTATAACTAGCTTTGTATGGTCTGTTATTTTAGCCTCAAAATTATCCATATTGATCCTAAAATCATCTTCTGCTTTTGTTTCTACAATAACTGGAATCCCGCCAGCTAATTTTACTTGATCAATATAAGTAACCCAATATGGACTAAAAATTATAACTTCATCTCCATCGTCACAAATTGAAAAAATAGAATTAAAAAGACTTTGCTTAGCGCCATTTGAAACTATTATTTGGTTTGGGGCATAAGAAAGATTATTTTCTTTGTCTAATTTTTCACAAATAGCTTTCCTTAGTTCCAATATTCCAACATTTGAGGTATATTTCGTAAATCCTTCATCCAATGCTTTTTTGGCGCCATTTTTAATATATTGCGGCGTATCAAAGTCTGGTTCGCCTGCTCCAAATGATATTATTGGAAATCCTTGTTTTTTTAATTCATTTGCTTTGCTTGTAATCGCCAATGTAATAGAAGCGCTAATCTGTTTCACCCTATTCGCTAATTTTTGTCCATTCATATACTTTTCTCCAAGTATAAATAAAAATTAAAGATTTCATTTTTTTTAGTTTATCTTTTAGAAAATTGAAAACTTTTTCTAGCTTTTGGTTTACCCGGTTTTTTTCTTTCCACCATTCTAGAATCTCTAGTCAACATTCCAGCATTTCTCAAAATTGTATGATTAGATACGTCAATATTTGATAGCGCTCTTGCAATCCCTAATTTTATCGCTCCAGATTGACCTGTAATTCCACCGCCTACTACATTCGCTTTTATATCAAATTTGCTTAATGTCTTAGTTACATTTAAAGGCGATTTAATTTCTTCTATAAATCTAGCCGATCCTTTAAAATAATCGTTTACAGTTAAATTATTAACATTAATTTTTCCCTTACCAGTAGCTAATTTTACTCTAGCCACCGATGTTTTTCTTCTCCCTAATCCCCAATAAAATCCTTTCATAATTTTATATCCCTCTTTATTTCATATTTAAAATATCTAATTTTTCCGGTTTTTGAGCTGCTTGTAGATGCTCTGAACCTTTATAAATATGCAATTTTTTTATAATAACATCTCTCATTTTATTCTTTGGCAACATACCTCTGACTGCTAGATAAACAGCTCTTTCCGGTTTTGTTTCCATTAAAACGTCATATCTAGTAAATGTCGCTCCACCAGGATAACCGCTATATCTAAAATTCATCTTTTGAACTAATTTTTTCCCTGTCAACTTAATATCTTTTGCATTAATAATAACAACATTATCCCCAGTATCAACATGCGGAGTAAAAATTGGTTTATGCTTTCCTCTAAGAACATTAGCGACTCTAGTAGCCAATCTTCCTAATACAATATCTTTTGCATCAACTACATACCATTTTTTCTCTATATTTTCTTTTTTTGCAACAAAAGTTTTTTTCATATAACGACCCTCTTTTTTAAAAATATATCTAAATATTATATCATTTTTTTATAGATAATGTCAAATTTTTAATAATTTCTCCAATATTACAATAATTTTTTTATTTCTTTTTCAAAGCTTTCTTTTGAAACAAAACCTATATGTTTATTGACGATGTTACCATTTTTGTCAATTATAAATGTTGTCGGTATCGCTGTAATTCCCCCATAATTTTTAGCAATTTGATCATTTCCCATCACTAAATGATATTTTATAGCATATTCATTTGCAAATTTTTTTACAACACTTACATCCTTTGAGTCCAAAGAAACTCCTACTATTTCTAATCCTTGTAATTTATATTCTTCATACAACTTGTTAAATCCCGGAATTTCTTCTTGACAAGGAGGACACCAAGTTGCCCAAAAATCTAAAATTATTACTTTCCCTATAAAATTAGATAATTTAAAATTCTTTCCATAAATGTCTTTTAGTTCAAAATCAGGAGCATCGCCCCACATTTTTTCCATAATACTTTCCATATTTTCTAGCATGTTTAAAGTATTTATGAGTTCCTCGTCAAAATTTTTATCCATTTCAATTCCCATATTTTCTGCTTCTTTGATAATAGAATCTTCTATCATATCTTTCCGTCTGGATTTAACGGTTGAAAATAATATCAATAAAATAATTAAGGCAATAAAAAATACTCCCAATATAATAAAAATTACTTTTTTCATCATCCCCTCCAAATCGTTAATCAGCTATTTTTTAAAGATATAAAATCCAATTGAAAAATTTTGAATCTTTAATAATTTTAAAAATTCATAAATCAAAAATATGTTACCTTATTTATTTTATGATATGATATGATATTATATTTTTTAAGATATTTATAAAATTTTTTTTCTAATTCTTTTTTTTCAAAAGTTTCAACTATATTCCCTTTCTCAAAAATAGAAATTTTATTGCCAGTTCCACAAATCCCAAAATCTGCTTCTTTCGCTTCGCCCGGTCCATTTACGATACAACCCATTATAGCAATTTTTATTGGTAAAGTTTTATCCCCAGAAAAATCTAAAGAATAAATAAAATTTTCTATTTTTTTGACTAAATTTATTACATCAATTGTAGTCCTAGCGCATGTCGGGCAGGAAATAATCTCTGGATATTTTTTCCTAATGTTCAAACACTTTAGAATGTTATATGCCGCAAAAATTTCAAAAATCGGGTCATCGCTAATTGAAACTCTTATCGTGTCGCCTAAATTAGCCGATAAAAGAGCGGAAATCCCAATACTAGATTTTATAATTCCACCAAATCGAGAGCCAGATTCTGTGATTCCAATATGCAAAGGATAAGTTGACTTTTTAGAAAAAATTTTATATGCGGTCAAAGTAGTTTTTATATCGCTAGATTTTAATGAAACAATCAATTTTTTAAATTTGTTATTTTCAAAATAATCTATATATTCTAAAGCTTTTTCAACCATAATAGAAGCTTTTTTTAGAGCGTTTATTTTGTCTATGTTTCCAATATTCAAAGAACCTGCATTAATTCCAATTCTAATCGCAATATCTTTGTCAATAGCATTCGAAATTATTTCTTTTAAATGTTCTTTCCTTATATTCCCAGGATTAATACGAATTTTATCAGCACCATTTTTTATTGAGAGGATAGCTAGCTTATGATCAAAGTGTATATCGGCAATTATCGGTAAATTCACCTTTGATTTTATTAAAGAAATAGCTTTTGCAGCTTCTTCATCTGGCACACTACATCTAATAAGCTCACAACCAGCTCTTTCTAATCTTTTAATCTGTTTTACCGTTTTTATAATATCTTTTGTAGTCGTATTAGTCATAGATTGGACAACAACTTGATTATTCCCTCCAATGACAATATTCCCGACTTTAACTACTTTTCTTTTTTTCATAGCGATATTTTTTTAGCATTTCAACTTTAAGTAAAAAAATTTATTTTTTTAATTAATTAATTTTCTGTTATTGTATAAATAATCAACTCCTGAATAAGTTGTAAAAATTACTAAAAACCACGTAACATAAATTGGGATTAATCTAACAATATTAGTAATATTTTGTTTCAAAATAAACTTGCTTGAATATTCTAAATCATAAATAAAAGAAACTAATATTATCAAAAAAATGCCTATTAACTGAAAAGCCGTTTTATATTTACCGGATTTTTGAGCTGCTAAAACGACCCCTTTTGATACTGCCAGTGTCCTAAGTCCAGTTATCAGCAACTCTCTTGCCACAATCAATGTAACCATCCAAGCCGAAATATGCAGTTTTGGATTTTTAACAAATGAAATAAATGCGGCACAAACAAAAATTTTATCTGCCAAAGGATCTATAAATTTACCAAAGTCAGATACTAAATTATTTTTTCTAGCAAGATAGCCATCTAACCAATCAGAAAATGTAGCATACAAAAAACAAATAAGAGAAAGTATGCCCCAAAAAAATCCTTGCATTTCAAGGCTTATCGCAAAAATTGGCATAATAAAAATTCTACTGATAGTAATTTTATTCGCAAAATTCATATCTAAAAAATTTTCCTTTGAGTTCTTAAAACTATATTTTTAAAATTGATTAGCTCCCTACGCAAAATGTTTTTGTTAATTTTATCGCCTCTTTTAAATCCAAGCTTTTTGCGTAAATAGCTTTTCCAATTATTACTCCGCCCAAATTTTTTTGCTTCAATTCTAACAAATTTTTCACATCATTAATATTGGAAATTCCTCCTGATATGATTACATTTTGTGCAGTTTTTTTGCAAATCTCTTTTGTATCACATAAATTAGCACCACAAAGCATTCCATCTTTTGAAATATCTGTATAAATAAATTCTTTTACACCTACATTTTCTAATTTTTTCATGATATCTAGCGCTAAAATATCTGTTTTTTCAACCCATCCTTTTATAGCAATCTTTTTATTTTTTGCATCAAGCCCAACACTAATTTTATCTCCAAATTTTTCAACTATTCTTGACGTAATTTCAAAGTTTGTAACAGCGATTGTCCCCAAAATTACTCTATCAATACCTTCTCCAATCAAAGTTTCTACTCTATTTAAATCTCTAACTCCGCCACCTACATCAATTAGAATGTCTGTAGATTTTCTGATATCTCTAATAATTTCAAAATTTGTCATCTCTCCTGAAAAAGCGCCATTTAAATCTACAATATGTAATCTTTTTGCACCTTTATCTTTGAAATAATGAGCGACTTCAATAGGATTTTCTGAATAAATAGTTTCTTTTTCTATTTCACCTTGAATAAGCCTTACGCATTTTTTATCTTTCAAATCTATCGCAGGAATAATTTGCATTTTTTTTAACCTATCTAATTTTACACTAAAAAAATAAAAAATTTTTCCCAATTATTATTTAAACTCATTCAAATATTAGAATAAAATAAGTTTTTTTCAATTTTTGAGACAACAAATTATTAAAAATATTGATTTATGAATATTTTTGTTACAAAATAACGGACATAATAAAAATTTTAATACGAGTTAAAATCAAAAAATGAAACAGTGTTAATATATGTTAGAGTTTTATAAAAATTTTTTATATCTTATACTTTTTGCTACAATAACAATTATTTTTAAAATCATTTTGCCAAACTTTTAAAGCTATTTCTTCTTTATTTTTATAACTTTTTTGTCTATTCATAATATCATTGAAATCTAATTTCTCAGCGTTAAATATGGGCCCTTCCATGCAGGCAAATTTGTTTTCTTTTTCATATTTTACTCTACAAGCTCCACACATTCCAATGCCATCTAACATCAGAACTTCTAAACTAACCATTACAGGAATTTTTTGTTTTATATTTTGTAATTTTTTCTTGACAGTTTCAAAAACTGATTTCATCATAATAAGCGGTCCAATAGCAAAAATAATATCTATTTTTTCTTTTTTATCTAAAATTTTTTCTAGAACATCTGTAACAAACCCTTGTTCTCCAAGACTTCCATCATTTGATGTTAAAAAAAGTTTATCAGAATATTTTTTTAAGTTTTTTTCTAAGATCATCATTTCTTTTTTTCTAACACCGGTTATTGAAATAACTTTGTTTCCAACACCTTTCATAGCTTTTACAATTGGAAAAATCGCAGCAATTCCAACTCCTCCTCCAATGCAAATAATATTACCATAATTTTTTATTTCAGCTGCTCGTCCCAATGGACCTAAAATGTCTCTTATATCATCTCCAACTTTTAATAATCCTATTTTTTTCGTAGATTTCCCAATTTCTTGAATTATCACTTTTATACTTTTTTGTTCTTTGTTAATATCTACAATCGTCAGCGGGATTCTTTCGGAAAATTCATCAAGCCTAACTATAATAAACTGTCCTGCTTTTGCATTTTTTGCAATATTCGGAGCTAATATCTCAAATTGTTTTATAGAATTTTCTGCAACGTAAATATCTTTTTTAGCCAAAACTTTAAACATTTTCGTAAAATCCTTACTTTAACAAATCAGCATTTTATACAGCTGTCATCAACTCTTTAATAGTTTTCTTTATAGCTTCAAAAGCAACTTTAGGATCATCTATTTCAAGCACTGATTTTTCTAAAGGACAAATATCATCGCCGGATTTATTACAAATATTTTTTACTCTTTTATTATATTCAACTTCTACTCCTTTTTGTATCAAATAATTATATGCGCTATCACTTATCATATCGCCGTATACTTTCTTTACATGTCCTAAAACAAGAAGAATCGCAGCAGCTTTTCCAATAATCTCATCTATCACAAATGTCCCTCTCATAAAGTCTGGATTATCTTCTAACAAATCTTTTAAAGGTTTCACTCCTTTCCCATTAGCAGTATGAATAATTTTTTCATCTTTTATAACAATACAACTTGCTTCTCCACTTTTAAGTAACTCTAAACCTTTATTTTTTATATTTAACATTTTTTTATCCTCTTTTGTTTTTTATTATTTTGAATTTTCGTCAAAATTTGTATAATTTGTAAATATTTTTAGAGTGATAGGGATCAAAATAAGTTGAGTAATTATACCAGGTATACCTACAATAATTGATTGATAAAGCGAATTTATCCCTTGCGCTATGCTGCTAGATGTAATTACTACTAAAATTAATACATGGGCTATTCTTCCAAAAATCATCGCTCCAATAAGCGACGGATAAATAGATAATTTTAGTTTTTTGTATAATAACCCGCTGATTAGTCCATATGTCAATAATTCTCCAATCATAATTGGAAGAATAGGAAAAAGTATTGGCATACCAGTAAGTAAAAATGATATTATCGGAATAGATAATCCAAAAATAGCTCCACTCATAGGTCCAAAAAGCATAGCAATTACAAAAACAGATAAATGCATAGGAAGCAAAGCATTGCCTGAAATACCAAATGCGTGTAGCGCCAAAAAAGGTATTACCAAAACTATAGCAAGTGTAATAGAAAATAATAGAAATTTAAAATTGGATCTTATTGTAGCAGATTTGTGATACCAAACTGTCGCAAATGCATAAATTAAAAGACATATTGGAAATGCTACTTTATATCTTACTCCAAAGATAAAAAGCAATCCAGTAAACAATACCACTCCTGTAAAAGCTAATAAATTTTTAAAAGAATCGTTATAAAACAAGTTTTTATTCATATTTCATCTCCTTTTATAATATCTTATAAATTTTATCTTATTATAATTTTTTTATTAATTTATATCAACTTTTTTATTTTATATATTTAATTATATTCTTAACTTCATTATTTTTATAAATTTTTATAAAAATATCTCTTATATATATCATAAAAATGTTTATTTAAAAATCTTATAATTTCTTTTATTTTTTTATATATTTTGATAAAATAATCATTATATTTTAAATGGAGCTATAAAAATGTTATCTATAAAATTTATAATAAATCCTGTAGCTGGAAAAATCCAAAGCGATACTATAGATATTAAATCTTTATTAAAAAAAATGAGTGATAATAATATTTTAGCAGAAATAATATTTACTAAAAAGTATGGTATTGATAAAGAGATGCTTTTTTCAAATATTGAGAATAAAGACGCTATAGTTATATGCGGAGGAGATGGAACGCTAAATAATGTTATCACATATATGATTAATTATTCTATTAGAAAACCTATTCTTTTTATTCCTGGTGGAACTGTTAATGTTTTTCATTTTGAAAAAAAATTATCTTCAAATGCAGATAAAATTATAAAAAATCTAATAACTTGGAATGTAATTTCAACTGACATTGGCTATGTAAAACATAATGGCGGAATTAATTATTTTTTACTAATGCTGGGGGTTGGCTTTGATTCCAACTCAGTACATGAAGCTGATTTAACATTAAAAAAACTTTTAGGAAAGGCAACTTACTTATTTTCTGGGATAAAAAACATTATTACTTATAAACCTAAACAACTAATCCTTAAATTAGAAAATGGGAAAATTATTGAAAATGTCCATTCTGTTATAATTAGTAATGGAAGATTTTATGGCGGGAATATGGAATTTTTTCCTAATGCAAATATGCATGACGGTATTTTGGATATGTATATTTTTAATGCCGGCAATAATATGATGCTCTTAAAAAATGTTATAGACGTGCAATTTGGTAACATAAACGCAAAAATCAAATATAAACAAATTAGATCTATTGAAATTTTTTCTAAAATTAATAAAGATATGCCTTTTCAAGTTGATGGAGAATGCGTTGGGAAATTACCCATAAAAGTAGGAATTTTACCAAAAAAGATGGATTTCATACTCCCTTTATAAAATAGTGTATAAAAACTGTATAACTTTTTATATTCCATCTATAAATTATTTTGTAGAAAATGTGGATAACTTTTATAAAATTAAAAAAATATATTAAAATTAAAGAAAAAAAATGATTAATAATAGTAAAATTATTGTGGCTATTTCTTCACCTATTGGAAAAGGAGCAATCGGTATAATAAGAATATCAGGGATAGATTGTTTAAAAATTTCAGTAAAATTTTTATTTATGAAGTCAAAAAATATGAATATAACTGAAATAGAAAGCCATAAGTTATATTATGCTAGTATTTTTGATATTTATAATAACAATGAACCTATAGATGAAGTAATGTTTTCATATATGAAAGCGCCTAAAACTTATACTGGGGAAGATACAATTGAAATTTTTTGCCATAATAATATTTTCATCTTAAATAAAATAATAAATCTTGCTATAAAATCTGGAGCTTTTTTAGCAAAACCCGGAGAGTTTACGGAAAGAGCTTTTATTAATGGCAAAATAGATCTAACTAAGGCAGAGGCAGTTTTATCAGTAATTCATGCAGAAAGTTCATATGCTGAAAAAATTGCTCAAAATCAATTGCGAGGTGGATTAAGTAAAATTATTGAAAATATTAGAAATGAAGTTTTAGATAATTTGAAAGATATAGAAGTTGTTCTAGATCATGAAGGAATCATGGATTTAGACTATAAAAAACTTGCTAAAAATTTTAATAACATTAGAAAAAATTTAACTCAAAAGATTAAAATTGGAGAAAAAACAAACAAGTTTTATAGTGGTTTAAAAATTGCTTTAATAGGAAGACCAAATGTGGGAAAATCTAGTTTATTGAATAGCATTATTGATCAAGATAAAGCAATCGTAAGCGATGTGGCTGGAACGACTAGAGATTTAGTAGAAGCT
>JAIRLV010000226.1 GCA_031259185.1 Elusimicrobiota bacterium
ACTCCCAACAATACGAGTTTTGATTTGATTTTCTTGTTGCTAAAATAAATTAGCAACCTAGAAAGATTGTTGATTTTATAAAATTTTCAAAGAACATTCTTCCTACTTTCTATCAGAAAGCAGGACATATATGATAGCAAAAAGTTGACAAATTGTCAAAAAATGTTATACAATTAATTTGTCAAAGTGATGTAGGAAAGCATAGTGACAATGCAAGTACCTATCAGATTGACAAAAATTAACAAACAATAAACACAACTATTATTTTGAATAAATAGTGTTTGTGTACTTATGTACAATGTGTATTTTCAAAGGAAAGTATTGATTATGATAAAAGTTGATTTACATTTACATTCAAAAATTTCTAGAAGAGTAGGCGATTCTATCGGTTGAATATCTCTCCAAACTACAATTAATAAAATTAAAAATCAAAATATTCAATTAATTTCATTTACCGATCATGATCACTTTTCATTTAAATTTTATAAGGAGCTAACAAATATGTTAGAAAAAACAAATATTAGAGCACTACCTGGTTGTGAATTAACAATAGCTCGAGAAACAGGAAAAAAAGCTCATCTTTTATTTATTTTTGACGATAAATATAATGATGAAGAACTCAAAAAGTTAGAGGAAATTATTAATGGAATTCGTTTGCATAGTCCATACGGATCTAAGATAGACAAAACAATAAACAAACTTAATGATTATGATTTTATGATATGTCCACATGTAGATAAGTCAGATTCAATTATTTGAGACGACGTTGCCCATGTAAAAGAAAAAATATACAACATAGAATGCTCAAGAAAATCAAGAGAATATCGAAAATTTACCAATGAATCAAACGGAATAAAATTTAACCCAGTTAAATTTAGTGATTGTCATAATTGAAATAGCGACAAATTTAAATGAACTGGGTGTTATTTAGATGAATATAAAACATTCGAAAATATTAAACATGGTTTAAAAATGATGGAGGTAAACAATGATCAATTGAACAATAAATAGACCAAATCATAATAAAGAAAAAATATCTTCTTTTAATGATGGAAAATTTTATATCCAATTTAGAGGTGGTGCTATATACGAGTATTATTTTAATGAATTTGAGTACAAGATATTTATAGGTAATTTAAACACCAACTATCATAAAAATTTTAGAAATTATAGGAGAATGTTTTAATGAATTACATCAAGAAATTGGTTTTTCTCAACGAAAACACAAATGAAGAGCAAAAACTAGAATTTAAGGTTGGAACTAACATAATAATCGGACAGAAGGGTGGAGGTAAATCCACACTATTAAATTTGCTTTATGCAATGTTCAAGAAAACGAAGTTACCGGGAGACGTTAACAAGGCTTTAAAAGCTATTGGAATCGTTCCAATGTACATAGAATATCAAAACGGAGACACTACAAATATTAAAGAATTGTCAAATGTTAACAATAGCGAAGAAATAATCGTTCAAACAGACGATATTAAAACTCGTTTAACCGAAGCTAAACAAATCCAAGAAGATCGTGAAAGATTTGTTAAAAATTTAATAGGGAAACAAGCTGCTGAAATCGTTAATTTGTTCAAAGAATATTTTCATACATTTTTTACTTTATATGATTTAAGAACTAGAAATATTTCTTGGAATTCAATAAGTAAATTAGAAAATGATTCTATAGATATTAACGTAAATATTATGACCAAATTAAATGATGATTACAAAAAAATCAATACTTTTAATGAGAGAACATTTGAGCACAATGTTAAATCAATCGCTATTCTTGAATCTTATATTACATTGAATGAAAATAATGAATCGTCTGATATCAATAATTTCATTAAAAAAATCAATGAAATTATTAGAATTCACAAAAAAATTAGTGAGAATGAAATTTTTAAAAAAAATATTAGCAATTCAATTAAAGAAACTCTACAAGAACTAAATCGTTATTTAAAAGAAAGACAAAATAAAGAAATTAATCTTCCTTTATTTAAAACTAATGCTTTAGGATTATTCGATGATTTCGCAAAAACTCTATCTGACAATATAGTTTATTTTGAGTTTATCATGAAAAGCAACATTTCTTTTCATGTAAAAGGAAAAGAAAAAACGCAATATGATTTGGATATATTTATTGATGACCAAATTGATCTTGACAATGATGATGAAGCAATAAGCGAGATTTTGTCACATTCGTTACATAAGGCTAAAAATGATACGACACGTTGAACCAACTGATTATATGCGTCTTATAACACTGATAGTCCGGCTAAAATTGATATATATGAATTAGATAAACATATAGTATCTATTATTACGAAAAAAATTAATGAAAAAATACAATTATTGGCTGAAGGAAAAAATTACGAAACAATGTCTTTGGGTACAAAAACAAGTTATGGTCTAAGACAAAAAATTTCTAATAATAGATCATCTTTTTTATTTTTAGATCAGCCTGAAGACGGAATAGATAGTTTTACAATTTATAAAGTTTTAAATCCACTAATAAAAAATAAAATGTCAGAAGAGTGTCAAATATTTATGGTAACACATAATGCTAATTTTGGTATCAATTTAGACACAAATTCAGTCACAATAGCTGATTTTTCTAATTCCAACAAACCCTATGATCAAATATTCGATTTGATGGAAAAACGTCAATTTCTTGAGCTTCAAAGCGAATTTGATTCACCGGTAGCTATCTTTCTTGAGGGTAGTACTGAGTCGCTAAAAAAAAGAATGAAAAAATTAACAATTAAGGAGAATAAATAATATGTTAACTATAAGAATAAATAAAGAAGAAAATGAACTAATTGTTTCATTTAAATCATCTACAACTAAAAACGAAAATAAGAATTCAATTACTTTTAGTTTAGATAAAAATAGCGAACTTACCAACGATAATATCGCTAATTTTCTAACAACTTTAAGCTCTGAACTTTTATCAGATGACGACAATTTTGCATTTGACTTCCAAACAAATATTGAACATTCAAATAATCAAATAGACTTTGTTAAACAATTAATTCAAACTTTTATAAATACTTTTAAAAAAAATTATGAACTAATGAATAAAAAAATGAAACAAAAAATAACTGAAATAAAAAACAATATAGAAAAAAATAATTTTTCTTAGGCGAAATATATGAATTGGCAATAATAAGAACGAAATGTTGAAAAATTAAAAACCATAAAAATAGAAAGGAGGTGATAATATGAGAGTTTACAATGTAAAAGGTACTTCTGACGACAAACCACTCATTTCTTCAAATTGAAGTGAAGCATGAGAAAAATGTTCCAATAAGAAAATACCCTATGGTAAAATAGGAGGACATGTTTCAAGCGTTTCGGGAGCCGTTGGAGCTAGTGAAACTATGTATATAGCCCCTATATCTCCGTCTAATAATTCCGATGATAATCATTTACCATTGGATGTTGATTATTCAGATTTAGTTAAATATCAAGATGCAAAAAATAATTAAAAATGCAAACTATTACGAACTCCTAGTATAAAAAATTAGGAGTTTTGATTTTATCAACAAATTAGTGTAGCTGAGATAACTATTATAAAATTTGCATTAAATTTAATGTTAATCAAGTTTTGTAATTTAAAAACAATTTTGTTATAGGTTAAAATGTATTTTTTTTGCTTTACTATCACAATAAATTGTGACCGCTTAAAAGTGATGTGTTTGACAAGTGGATGGCTTTATAAAAAAACTGAAAATTAAAATTTAAATATTGTTAGTTCAATAAACATTCGAGGAAAACAATTAATATAGAAAAATAAAAATAATTAAATTCATTAAGGAATTTTATAAGACAAAAGAATAGACTATCTTTATTATTTAATTAATAAACGAATTAAATTATTTTTGATTTCAATTAAATTTGACAAAATTCTATTAACAATGATGATTTTATCGACTAATTTATTTAACAAATTAGATTCACACGTTGAAATTTTAATTACTCGATAGTTTTTGATATCATTTCATGTAATAATTGGCATTTTCGTACCTCGTGTGTTTGTTATGCATTTACTTAAAAAATTTTCAGATGTTATTGCCGCTAAAAAAATACCTATTGTTTTTTTATCTATACATCGCATATTTATTAAAGTACCCAAGATATCCATGTTTTGGCTAACTATTCCGTATTTTTTTAAATTTGGTCTTATAGATGATAAGAAAACATCATATTTGAATGCGGAATATTTATTTGTGCTAAAAATTGAACTTTTGGAGAAAATATAGTAAGCAAAATTGTCGCTCGAAATTTTTGATAAGTCAATGACATATTCAGTTTTTTTAGAAATATCTCTTGTGCAAAATACAATTGACTTAAATTCAGGGCCATCAGTATTTAAAGAGCCGTATATTTTAAATAATTTATTAATGGTAATAATTAAATTCGTTCCACTTTTCTCTAATAACTCAATAGGTTCAATAATGTCAATTAATGATTTCATATCACTTTTTGCATGTTCTGCTGAATCGATTCTGACACAATTGGAATATTTCAAAAATAATTTTTCGTGTGGTTCAATAATGTCAATTATTTGTTTTTGAACTTCAAAATGCGGTAAATAAATAACGGCGTTTTCAAATGCCGTTTTACTTATGTTAAATCTAGTGTATCCAGTAGCATATTTTGTAATGTATTTTCTTCAATTTTGAGAACGCAAATAGTAACCTAAATATTTAAAATTTACTAAATTTCTTGGCCCAATAAATTTATATGCTTGGCAAAAAGAATTTACATATAGCGGTTTTGTTGTAAGAACAATTGATGACATAGCAATTTCTACTGGTGTTTCGCTTGAACTTGTAAAGATCACATCCCCATATGATGTAGTATTTTGATTTTCCTCCTGCGATATAAAAACATTGCCAAATTCCAAGTCATCAACTATAAAATCATTTTTAAAGACATTTTTATAAGTTATAAATTTATTATTGGTTATCTCGACAAAATCTTTGCGACTTTTAGATTTTAAAGTTGAATATTTTTTATATAAATCTCCAAATCTATAATAGCCATTATTGAACTTATTTTTCATGTGTTAATTTTACATAACTTTTTGTATTAATTTATAAAAGGAGAAAATATGATAAAAGATTTTATAAAACATCTAAAGAAAAATAATTATTCAAAGAACACAATAAATACATATAGAAGTATTCTTAAGATTCATTTAAATGATCTAAGCGATATTAGAAATTTGAAGATATCAATACGTAGATACTTTCATTCACCCAACACTGCTTGAACACATTACAATGTAATATGTTCTTTTCTATATTGAACAAACGATAAAAGATTAAAAGCATTTAAAGAATTAAAATTACCTAGTATTCCCATGAAATTTATGAGTGTATTTAAGAAGAAATATTTATTAGATAAAACAGAGATAAACGAAGAAGATAGTGAATTATTAAGACATAAAAAAATGATTATCAGATTTCTATTTGAAACAGGATTACGGGCATTTGAATTATTTAATATTGTGTCAATTAACAATAAAGTGATTTTGGTTAAAGGAAAAGGAAACAAACTTAGAGAAGTATTTCATAATATTCAAACAACTTCCAAAATAACTCACCTCAATATTACTACTAAAACATTAAGAATATGAGTTAAAGAAATACTCGGCAAAAAATATACACCTCACTCAATTAGACGAAGTCATGCTACTCATATGTTACTAAATGGAGCTAATCCCAAAATGGTAATGATGCAATTAGGGCATAGAAAAGTAGAAACAACGTTTAGATATTTACAATTATCAATAGATGAGAATAAAAAAATATATGATAAATATTATTAATAAATCGATTTAATAGTTCAATAATGGCTATTATAGATTAGGTGAATTAATAAATATACAAACTGGTAATATGAATGCACAAGATTCAGAAAAAATGGGGATGTATGATTTTTATATCAGAAGCCAGGAAAAATTAAAAAGTAATTTCTATACGTTTGAAGGAGACGCAATTATTTTTCCCGGTGAAGGAATTTTTTTGCCTCATTGAGCAACCGGTAAATATGCAGTTCACCAAAGAGTTTATAGATTAACAACTAACAATTTAAATTTGCTTTTAAACAAATATTTGTATTTTTGGATAGTTAATAATATTAAGAAAATTACTAAAGGCGTTGGTGGTTCTACTGTTAAGAGCTTACGTAAATTTAATTTTGAATTTCCTTTAATTAAGTTACCGAACATCGAGGTTCAAAAACAAATAATTGACATTATTGAACCTATTGCAAAGTTAATCTTGATTTTAGAAAAAATAAAAGAAAAAATGGAAAATATAACAACGAAACGATGTTTTTCTAATATTCCAATCTCAAAATTATTAATTTGAAAATCATATGGATATGCTTATTCCAACAATGAAAAGGTTGTTAATGGAAAATACAAAATTTATACCATTAAAAATATTTCGACAAGTCAAAGAAACGAATTAACTAACATCATACATAACAATCAGCTTCAACCAGGCGATGTTATTACAGGTTTAAGTGGGACAATTGGAACGGCGTCAATAATCAATGATGAATGATATGTTTCCAATCAACGTACATTAGCATTAAGATCTAAAATTCCATTGATAGTAAAAATTTCGATTGAAAAACAAAAAAATCTTTTGCACAAAATATCAACTGGTGCAGTACAGAAAAATATAACTGCTTATAATGTGTTAAATTTGCATAGTATAAAATGTTGCGATCATGACAATAAAATTAGTTCATTTTATGTTTTAAATGAAATTACAATTAGAAAACTAAAATTTTTAAAAGAAAAAATTATTGAATTATTAGTTAAGAACTAAATTAATTACCATCTAAAAATTTATACATTTTATCCAAAAACTAATCACATGTTCGTCAGATAATTCAGAAAAATTAGTATTCCTTCAACTTATTGCTAGTTAAATATTCATAAGAAATTAAAACTCTTGCGGTTCAAATTATTTGTTTTTTCAATTCTACATTATCAAATGAAGCGTTCACATTTGTTTTGGCTAATATTGTCTCAACTATTTTTCCTCCGTTTTTGTTATCGACTATTTTAAAATCTTTTAAAAGCAATGTGTTCATACTATGAGCAATAATTTTATTTCCAATTTTATAAATGCGTCATAAATTTCTACTCTCATCGGAAAGAGGAATGTAATTCTTTTGTTTTCGCCTTTCAAAATAATTTTCTATAAATTTTTGTAGTGTTCCATCATTTTTGCGTCTTCCAAAATAAACTGCATACAAATCAATAATAATTGATTTGCAAAATAGTAAATTTAATCACAATTCGTTGCTTTGCTTCATTTGTTTTAATAAAAATCATGCTTCTCCTAAACGCTGAGATGCCAAAATTAAATTAGTTTCAACTTCATTTTCACCATTATTAATTATTTCATTTTTATTTATTTGTTTTAATCCGTTCATAAAATCATTTAGGATATCTTGTGGTTTTGTATTGAGCATAATATTATTTCTCTTTTTTAAACTCTATAGCTTTCTTAATTGAATCTTTTACTTTTGGGATTAATTCTTCAAATTCATCAAACAAATTTTCTATTTCTTTGCTTAATTCTAATATTTCTTTTTTAGTTTGTTCTTCATCAACTTTTTCTTCAACAATTTCTATATATCTACCAGGCACAAAAGAATAATCATTATTCTTTAATTCAGTTAAATCAACAGATTTGGCATTTCCAGGTTCGTTAATTAAAGTACCTTGTTTATGTTTTTCATAAATATTACTTATTTTATTAATATCATCTAGAGTTAATTCCCTTAGTTTTTTTGATAGCATTTGTCCTTGCATTGATTGTGAAGAAATCATCAAAATATTTTGATTAACTTTATTTTTATTAAATATTCAAATACAAGCAGGAATCCCAGTTGTATAAAATAATTTATCCGGTAATTCAATAACGGCATCAACCACATTGGCTTCAACAAATTTTTCTCTAATGGTTTTTTCATCTTTACCAGAGGACGAAAGTGAACCATTAGCTAAAATGCAAGCGCCTTTCCCTTTTGAAGATAATTTGGAAACTATATGTTCAAGCCAAGCATAGTTAGCATTCCCTTGTGGTGGTAAACCAAACTTTTTAAATCGTGGATCATCCAAAAGCCGTTCTCTCCCTCAATTTTTAAGATTAAATGGAGGATTCGCCATAATGAAATCAAATTTTTTATCTTTGTGTTGATCGTTAATGAATGTGTCGGCCGATACATTTCCAAGAACACCATTATCATCTGAGTCCGTAATTGGTAGGTTATTGAGAATAAGATTCAATTTGGCCAATTTTCATGTAACGTTGTTATATTCTTGCCCATAACACATAATATCTGTTACGTTTCCGCCGTGAGATTCAATATATCGTTTAGATTGAACTAGCATGCCGCCAGTTCCGCAAGCAGGATCGTAAATTGATCCTCTTTGCGGCTTTAAAATACTAATAATCAATTGAACGATAGATGTCGGTGTGTAGAATTCTCCGCCTTTTTGTCCTCGGTCTTTAAAGAATTTACCCAAAAAATATTCATAAATTCTTCCAATGATATCTTCGTGAACATCTTTAGAAAAATCTTCGTCTGAAAAAATTCTAATAACTTCTCCTAATTTAATTTGATCAATTCCTTCACTATTATAGTTCTTGTTAAAAACACCATTTAATTTTGGATTTTCTTGCTCTAATTTAAGAAATGCATTATCAATTTTTTCGCCAATTTTATTTGTAGTTGCATATTCCATTAAATATTTTCAATGTGATTCTTTGGGAACCACAAAGGCCTTGTAGTGAAAGTAAAACTCATCTTTCGACACAGATTCTATTAAAGAAAATCCATCTTTTTCAAGATTTTTTATACCAACATCGTAACGATCAGAAATATACTTTAAAGAAAGAATGCCAAGAATAACATGCATATATTCTTCTGCAGATAAATTTCCTCTTAATGCATTAGCTGCCTCTCATAATTTAGTTTCAATGTCTTGAATTTTAACGGCCATAATTAAACTGTACCCTTTTCCCCTCTTTTAAAATAACTTGGGTTAATTCTTATTTCTCTCTTAATAGAATCCACCAATAATCCAGATTCACCCGCAATGCCTTTTATTTTGTCCGGCGGATAATTATATTTTTCTTTTAATAATTTTTTTAACGCCATTGCAACCTTAACTTGCACAGCAGGATTAGTATAGAACTGTTCAGTTATATTGCTCTCAACAGCTCAATTTAAATCAATGGCAATTTGCCTTAAAATTTCTGAATTGTTATTATGTTTTAAATATTCATCATTTGAAACGATGTCAAAAAAAGCTTGTAGTTGTTTATCCTTAAAATCAGAGCTAAGACTTAATCCATTTTTTATTTTTTTTGATAATGCAGTTAACATTTTAATTGTGTCATCAATGTTAGACAATCTTTCAGATTCATTTAAAATATTTAGTAATTTATCAGAAGCCTTTCTAGCAAGCACTGGTCTAATTCTTTTTAATTGATTAATCTGTGCTTCTATAGAAGATTTTAATAATTCTGCAGCGACATAAGGTGAATTTTTGATTAATATTTCTGCTTCGTCGCCAATAATATCAGCTGCAGTATTAATGTCCTTGGGGATTCTGCCCTTTTTGATAGAAATCTTAGAAGAGTCAGCGTTAATTGCTTTAGAAATCAATTCCTTTATTTTATCAATTGTTAAAGTTAAATTTTCATCGCCTTGAACATTTGAACGAGATAACAAATCATTCGTTGATTCTATACATTTAGCTATTGTTCTGGCTTTTTCAGTAATAACTGAATATGAAATTTTCAAAAATCTTTTAACTTTTCTTGCAAGTAAAACGAATTTAGTTTTTTCATCTGTTGGTAGTCTCAAAACATGATTAAAAGCATTGATTACAAATTTGTATTTATCACTTGGCGATAGCAAATCAAAGGTCAATATGTTTTTTATGTAATAATCGTTAACAATCTTAAATGAATCCATCAATTTGTTTTTACCAACCTCTATATCTTCCATCGTAATTTGACGTTTTGGATCGCCACCAGATGCATATTGAAGAAGAGCATCAGCAATATACTTCCATATATTACTGTAATCAACAATTAATCCGCTTTCTTTTTTGTTCCCAGAGTCACTTTCATATGTTCTATTTACTCTAGCAATTGCTTGCATTAGATTATGTCATTTAATAATTTTGTCAATATACATAACGTCTAAATCTGGTACATCAAATCCTGTTAATCACATATCTACAACTACAGCAATTTTAAATTTTGAATTAGGACTTCTAAATTCAGTTGCAATAGCGTCTTTTTGAGAATCAGGAATAATAGAATCAGACATCTCCTTCGAATCTTTATTAGAACGAGTAATTACTAAAATAATTTTGTCTTTTAATTCTGGTTTTAATTGTAAGAATGTCTTGTAGTACAATAATGCTGCTTTTCTACTTGAAGCAACTACCATTGCCTTGCCATGCAACACATCTTTTTGTTTATCATAATGTGCTAAAATTTCCTTGGCTTTTGTTTTGATTATTTTTGGATTTTCGAAAATAACAGAATGATTAATAACTTTTAACAATTCTTCCATTTTTTGTTCAGTTGAAATATCATTATTATTTAGGTATTGAGCATATTGTTTTTGAACATTATCTATCTGTTGTAAAGATTTTCGATCGATATCTAATTTTAAATGAGTTGTTTCATAATAGATTGGCACAGTAGTTCCGTCTCTAACTGAATCGTTCATTGAATAAATGTCGTTATAATCACCAAAAATTTCTGTAGATTCATAATCAGCCTTCATTAACGGCGTTCCTGTAAAACCTGTAATTTTAGCATTTGGAAAAGCTTTCCTCATAAAACTTGCATATCCGTATTTGATAATCATTTCCTTCGATTCGTGTGATATTTTTTTCTCACCTTCGATATTGTTTTGTGTTCTGTGCGCTTCATCAACTAACATAAAAATATCGCTACGATCCGATAACAAACCAGTATGTTCAGCAAATTTTTGCACAGTAGTAAATATCAAACCAAATTGTTGTTTATTTTTTAATTTTTTTATTAATTCATTTCTTGAATCAATAATTTCCGCTTTAGTTCTTAAAAAAATACTAGCATTTAAAAATCTTTGGCTTAATTGTTGGTCTAAAGAAACTCTATCAGTTACCACCAATATAGTAGACATGGGGAATAACTTCCTAATTTTGTTAGTCAAATAAACCATCGTTACAGATTTACCAGAGCCTTGAGTATGTCAAACAATTCCACCTCGATTATCCTTAGTTAATTCTAATTTAGTTATTGTTGATGAAACTGCTCTATATTGATGAGGAAGAGCCAAGTATTTGGTTGGTTCATCTTCATTAGAAAAGAAGGTAAAATTAAAAATGATATCAATTATTTTTTCTCTATTGAATAATCAACTAATTGGGTTAAATCTTAAGCCATCCCTATCTTCATTTTCCCATGATTTTCATCCTATAAATCTATTAAATTTAGAAGTTATACTACCGTATTTTGTTTCCAATTGATTTGATAAAAAAATAATAACATTAAAAGCATACAATTTAGGACAAAATCTTTGCAAATTATTATTTTGTGCTCACGCATCCTTTAATGTTTCCTTGGCTAAAATTGCTTTTAGTTCCATCACAACGAACGGTAAACCATTGATATAAAGCACAACATCTGGAATTCGAGTTTTCAATGAACTTGAATTAACAATTTCGATTTGGCGAATTAATTGGAATTCATTATTTTCATAATTTTCTGATAAGACATTTATGGTTAACGTTTTCTTAGATAAATTATCGTAAATTCGTACACCATTAGTCAATAGATTTCAACATTGCTTATTCATTAAAATAGCATCATCATTTATTTTTTCAATTTGCATTATTGTTTTGCGAGCTATTTCATCTGAACAATTGTTAATTTCTTTTATTTTCTTGAAAAGTAATTCATAATTAAAAACTTCAAAGAAATTTTTTGTTCTAAAATCTTTAGTAGATTTTCAACCTAAATTATTTAGTTCCTTTTCGACAATATTTTCAAATTCAGTTTCTTGAGTAAAATTCACATTAAAATTATATTCAATATTAAGCTAAGTTTACCCTCTAAGTTCTGGAAGATTTATAAGTAAAAAACATCATATAAAGCCTAAAATCAATTTTAAGTAAAAATCACGGAAGTGGCTTAATGGTTAACTTGGCTGCTAAAATTAGTTACACAAAATTTTATCTAGTTTGGAGCAAAATAAATTAAGTGACAATAATTAGAACGGAGATGAATTGTTATAGTAAACAACAAAAATATGTCATTTAAATATAAATTTTTACTAATTAACAAATATATCTACTTTAATTAGATATTTTTACTATAATCGTTTTATGAATCAAAATAAATTTAAAGAAGTAATTAGAAAACAATACTTAAAAAAAATTGAGCAATATGTTGGTGTTCTCATTATTAAAGTATTAACTGGAATTCGTAAATCTGGTAAATCCACGGTATTAAAACAAATTCAAGAGCATTTGTTAAAAACTAATACGAATATCATAACCATAGATATGAATAAAGAAGAAAACAAAATACGCTTTTCTTCTTCTATAAAATTAACGAATTATCTTAAAACAAAAGTTAATACAACCAAAAGATTTCACATATTTATCGATGAAATTCAAGAAATACCAAATTGAGAAAAATCTATTAATGAATTAACAACTATAGAATGACAAAACCTAGATTTTTATATTACGGGTTCGAATTCTAAACTGTTGTCTAGAGAATTAGCAACATTACTAACTGCTAAATATATTCAATTTGAGATCTTTCCTTTTTCTTTCCAAGAATATAAAGAATTATGTGAATTGAATAATTTATCATATTCTTATCAAGATTACTTTTTATATGGTGGTAT
>JAIRLV010000079.1 GCA_031259185.1 Elusimicrobiota bacterium
CCTCCATTATAATATGCTCTTAATTTTGGATATCCATACTCTCTAGAAAAATTCATATCAGATGGAATAAGTTTAAATCCATCATTATCATCAAAAAACCTTTCCCTATATCGAATTAGTTCTTCGTTATATAAAAACGATATTAAATAATTTTTTAGAGTTTCCCTACCAGATAATATTATTTCTAATAAAGATTTAAATTCATGATATGGAGAACTAAATTCTTCATAAGAATTTGTAAATTGTTTTATATAATTTTTATAATGTGTTATTATTTCTTTACTTTCGACTATTTTACCATCAATTATAGTATCATCACTATAAATATCATCATATTCTGTATTAAACGGATCATAAACTTCTTTAAAGTTTAAGGCATAACCAAGAATATTATCTTGTGCGGTATGTTTTTTGCTTGATATAAAAGTAGAATTCAACCAAAAATATGTTTGTGGATCAAGTGGAGATGTAATAGTATCAACTGCTTGCGTAATTCTTAAATTATTAATTTGCCATTTAATAGATAAACTACTGTCATATATAATTTCAGACACTCCATTTGGATGAATAAATAATATTGTTCCATTAAATTCTTCTCCATGAGATATTAATTCTGAATTATCTTCAAAATGTATGCTCTGAGGTTCAGTAATCTTCCACCACAATATTTTAGAAGTATCAAAAGTTATGGTTCCTGGTATATCACCAATAACAATATTTAAAAGTTTTACCTGATATTTTTCTAATCCACTATCTACCCTATTTACATCATCACTTAATATTGTTCCAAATATTTTATTATTTGGATAGCCAACATTTTTTGTATAAATAAAAGTATTTAAAATATTAGATATTTCTTGTATTGCGGCAGTATATTTATGTTCATTCTCATACTTAGAACCATCCCAGCTACCAAGTAAATATTTTAATCTATCTTTATCTTCTGGTGGATTAATTTTTAATATAACATATTTATAATAATCCAATATAAAAAGTTCTATATTTGTATAATATTCTATTATAGTATCAGAACCAGTCTCTACTATCCATTCTATAATAGAAAGTAATGAATATTTTATGGCGTCATTTCCAGAATTTTCTGGAGCTCTTCTGTGTATTTCTTCATAATTAAAACCATTAACCGTTCTTTCCAATATATATTGTAATAATACAATTCCGTCTTCAACTTCTTTATAATCTTTTTTTACTATATCATATATAGGCCTATAAATATATCCATTAATATTTGCAAATTCAACTCTATGTTTACTATTTTCATCATAATAAATTTGTCCATCGCTTCCACTTATTTCTCTTGTTTTTTCTCTATCATTGTTATAAAATATAAAATCATCTTCATCAGCTTCTTCTTCATAATATCTATAATGAGAATCATATTCATATATTTTTGCAAAATCATAATATTTATAATTTATAACATTTTCATTGCTATCTACATAAGATTCATTAGTATAATCATCACTTACTACCATTCTTCCATAGAAATTAATTTCTTTTAATCCATCAGAATGAATTCCCCCAATAAACCTATATAATTTTCCTTCTTCAGTATTATAAATAGTAGTTCCAAGAATTTTTCTTTTATATTTAAATCTATATAATCCATTCTTTAAAACATTAGTTTCACCTTCAATATAAAACTCGGCCATATTATACATTTCATCTGGATGCTCAAAAAAATATCCACCTATTAAATTACCACTAGCATCATATTTCACGGCATCTTCTAATTTTAAAAAAACATAATTTCTATTACTTGGATGTGATGTACTAATTGAAAAATTTGATTTAACAGTTCTCTTAATTATAGAATAATATTTTTCATCTGGAACAGATTGATGCAATTTATATTTCATAAAATTTTTAATTGCATCTTTTTTCAGTTTAGTCAATACATCCATATCAAATTCATTATAATTTAAATCAGATTTTAAATCTTGCAATTGTTGATTAGTCCATAAAACTCCTTCCTCATAATTTTTTATTTCTTTAACATCATTAATAGTACTTGTTACATCAAACCCAGTTTCTTTTTGCGTAATAATTGAACCAGGATAAGATTGATTATCATAACCTCCTCCTATAATGGTCTCAAATCCATAAACATATGTGCCATCAAACTTACCAATATTACTTTCTAATAAATCAAATTGATATGATGATGATAATAAATCAATATTAGAAACTATTTTTTTTATTATCCATTTATTTCTTCCAGTAGTGTTGTCAAATACTGCAATATAACACCCTTCATAACCATATTTAAATACTTCTTTTTTAATAGTATAAAATAAAGAAAAATCATCTGACAAACTATCAAATACATACATTAATACATAGCCAGCAGATTTAATAGCACCCAGTGTATAAGAAACCGTTTGTAAAACATCCGTTTCCTGTATTTTATATTTGGCGACATCTTCTTTTGATGTTGGTGGACCATTAAGAATTATAATTTTATCATTCTTTTTCCATTCTTGACCATAAATAATTCCGGGTATTGATACATTATAAATTTGATTTGTTGTTGCATAATTTAATGAATTATAAGTGCCTCTTGAAGCATCAAAACTACCAACAAAATTTTGTATATTTAAAGTAAGTTTATCTCCAGTATGCCACTCTATATTTCCATTGTTTACTTTTCCATTACCACAAATAATAAATTCATCTCCATTTTGATAATGTGAAAAGTCATCTATAGTATTATTAATAATATGTTTTGTATATAAATCTTCTAATAATATTTCACCTTGATATTTTGCTTTATTAATATTGATATCATTGTTATATTCTGCTATTGTTTTTAATCTTAATATATTTCCTTGCGTTATAGTAAGCTGATTAAAAATTGCATCATGCTCTATATATTCTAAGGTATTACCATCTATACAATAATCAACTTTTTCATAAAGTTTATTTTTACGAACAACTTCTTTTATAGATGGTTTTCCAACAATACCATCTCCAGTAAGATCTTCTTTAGTTTCCATCATTTCATCAGCAGTTGTATTTTTTGTATCTACTAAAAAATTTTGTTCATTACCTATTTTTTTTGTTTTCCAATCTAAAGAATACCATTCTTTTATATTATCTGCGCCACTATTAATATAGCCAACTGGTGGAACTTCTATATGCCACAATGGATGGTTAGGCCTTCTAGCATCATTAGGATTAAATAAGGTCACAGAACCAATTTCATCTTTATAACATAACAGTCGTTTCCATATT
>JAIRLV010000236.1 GCA_031259185.1 Elusimicrobiota bacterium
TGGGATGCCTGCCATAACACCTTGTTTTTTCAAATTACTTGCCTCAATAATGTTTCTACTCCCACCATTTGGGATTGCAAATATATCTATTCGCTTATACCTGCAATACATTATTACTACTTCTTGTTCTTTTGCTTCTTTTGATTTCATTATAATAATCCTCTTTGTAATAATTCTCCATATACACAAGCACAAAACATTAATACTTTTGATAATATAAATACGCTAACTATTATCGCATCATATTTATTTGTATCTTTTGTCTTGACGGGACATAAAATATAAATTATAGCTATTATCCAAACTATAGTCATTTTTTTTATATCTTATTATAGTCAATCTTTTCTAGATTATTATTCACAAATTCATAATCCACACCATAGATACCAATTTTTTTTAGGTCTCTTTTTACTTCATTATTATCAAAACGGTAATGATTACATCTATGTTCGTCTGTTAAATAATAACAGAAATCATTTGTATAGCCAATATATTTATCAATTATTACAAGTTTACTATTCTCTAATATTTCTTGTTCTAACGCCTCCTCTTCATTTATATATTCAACTATATCATCAATTTCAAACTCATCTCGTGGAATTTTTATGAATTTCCAGTTTTTATCTTTTTTATGTGTGATACCTAAAAACCCAATTAATTTACCTTTTTTTATAAAATCTAAATATTTTAAATCTGTCTTGACAATAATTTCTGTGTCAATTATACCTCCTATCTGGCTATAGTTATTCCAAGAAATAATGTGATAGTATATTTTTTCACCTACATTAATAATTAAGTTTAATGTTTTATAATTATTTAGCGTCCATATTTGCCCTACTCTTACATCTGTTATTTTTTGTAATTTCATTTTTTTACCTCCTTTAGTACTTTTAATACTTTCAAAATTTTTTTTGTGAATCTGTTCCATAAAATGTACTTGAATATCTTTCGTCTGCCAAATCAACCACGGCAAGCCGAAATTCGTTTATAATATCCAAGCAAAACAAACGATATTCAAAAAATCTTTGAGTATTATAAATTGAAAAGTTTATAATTTCGTCTTCAATTGTAGCATTTGGGAACATCTCTTTTATTATTGGAAATATTTTTTTTATTTTTTTCATTTTTATTTCCCTAAAAATTCATTAATTAAATTATAAATAAACATTGAAGGAGGCACATGTTCGTTCTCCTCATTAATTATTCCTACAATATCAAATGCTAAATCAAATATTCCGCCTGCTCCGCTCTCATCTATTGCGGGCTCTAAATCTAAATTATAATTATTTATATTAAGCCCTACATCTGCAATGTTCAACAAAAATTGCAATTTCTTTACTTTGTTTTTGTCTATCATTTTTTTTACTTCCTCTGATTACTATAAAATTCTATTCTTTTTTTTAGAATAAAACTATATAATTGCATCGCATTTTTTTGTAGACGTAACATTTCATACTCTTCATTTTCTTCTTTCGTCCATTCTTCGTCTCTATGTCTCTTTAACGTTTCCTCTATCTTGTTTGTTAATCTAGCAATTTTACCCTTAAGCTCGTCAAGCTCAATAACTATTTTTTCTAAAAAATCCATAATATGCCTCCTTTTTTTAATTATATTTTTATACAACTTTTTTTATTTAAAAATTTAAATCTAACTGTAAATTAACTTGTTTTTTTATAGAATATAATAAATTGTTTAAATATTCCTGCGCCTCTTTTCTATTGCTGCCATCTTCTAAAATTGATATATATTCTAAAAAATTATTTATACTTATAAATTTTTGTTTTATGATTTCTAAATATTTTTTGCCCTTATTAGTTATTTCTAAATCTATAAAATTAAAAGTCCAATCTTTTTTATTTATTCGTGTTTTTGTTATATCTACCTCATACCACCAATAATTATAATTTTCTGCTGTCAATTTTTTATAATTCAAAATTCCACTCTTAACTAAATAAACAGCGCATTCAAAATATTTTTTATTTTTTCTGTCAAAAACAATATTTCTATTTATATTTTCTAATACAAATTTTATATTTTTTTCAATTAAAATATCTTTCATCTTTTTTCAATGTCTCTAAGCCTTTTTTCTCTAATCCTTCTAATTTCTCTAATCCTTTTTTGATTATTAATATCTCTAACCCTTTTAAGTTCGCTATGTTCTTTAGATTTTTTTAATAAAAATCTATAATCATGCATCCAAATTCTGCTTGCTTTCCCCAAGCTATCACTGGAATAAATGAACTTATTTGTTTCCATTCTCCAGTTTGCGTATCCGGATAATTCTTGCTATACGCAATTGTAAAATTTACTACCGCTTGATTACTTTGCGTATATCTCAATTCTAAGTCCTTTGTAACTCTCCCTACTAAAAATATTTTATTTATTTCGGGTATCCTTAAATTTTCTGCCATTATTCGTTCTCTTTTTGTATTTTTTTATGTTCCTTTGCATCGCTAAAACAACACATCTTTTTGTATTTTTTCAAAAAATTTATTCTTTTTTTTAGCTCTATTTGAAAATTTTACATTTATTTGTTTTTCTGCAATCAAATCGTCTAAATCTGATTTTGTTATTCCTAATGCTTCCATTGTCTCCATTCTCCCTTTCTCAATAAGTATTTTTTTTCAAATCTTCCGTTTTTATATTTATTTTTGTTTTAAACATTTTTCCTCACTTATCAACATTTTACCTTTTCTTGTTCGCATCCTTGCTATTTCATCTTGCCTAGTCACTCTAAAAATATTACTCATTTTCAAAATATTCGATGATATTTGCGTATATCTGTAGTTTTTCATACTAGATCTTCTATCATCCATCATCGCCATTTGCTATTTCTTTCAACATCCTAGCAAAATATGCTCCATAATTGCTAATCGTATTACCGTGATTTTTCAATGTCTCGCTAAATTCATACAAAATCCCTTTGACTCTGTCTACTCCTAGTTTCGCTATCATTTTCAACCAAAAATCCGTTGACTTCGTGTCATGCGTAAGCTTGATTATCTCGTCCAATACTCTACTCGTCTGTGATTTCAAACTAATATCTTTTGCTTCTTGTTGTGAGCTAATATTTTTTTGAAATCCCGCATTTGCATTTTGAGAGAAAAATTTGTTTTGTATGCCAATATTTTCTGTCTCTTGTTGTGGACCAATATTGACTTCAATTCCTTCTTTCTCTCTCTCTTTCTCTTGTTTTGTGAGCGTAAGCGATGTCGTTTCTTTCGTTTCTTCCTCTTGGTTCCGTTCGCGCGCACGTAACTTAGAGCTTAATATACTATAAGAAACGACTCTACTCACTTCAGAAAGAAAATCTTCTTCTTTTCTTTCGTTTACTTTACTTTCCTTTAGTTTACTTTCCTTTACTTTACTTTGTGCACTTAATGTTGACAATAACTCGGTTTTTGCATGCATAATGTCAGCATTAACCGAGTTATTGCTTACATTAATTGAGTTATTGCTTACATTAACATTTTTGTAATCTTTTAATTCTATTAATATGTATTCTTTTTTAATTTCTATTTTTTTTCTTCTGTTAACTATCAGAAAAAACCTTTTTTGTATCCCTTTACTTGTCAATATCCCATATCTTTCATATAAGTTTTTATCAAATATATCCCTCTTTATTGCTGTTTTAATGTAAGCATTAATTGAGTTATTGCTTACATTAACTTGCTTTGATGTAAGCGACAATTCATCTTCATCCCATTTTATGTAATATCCGTTTTTATATATCTTTTGAAATATTTTGATTATAAATCCAAACCCTTGCAATCCATATTCTGCTTCAAATAATTCTATTTTAGAATCTAAATTTATATCTAATGGAAAATAATCTAATCCTGTTTTTATTGGTCTTGCCATAATTTACCTTTATTTTCACTTTGAAATCCTGCAGTATCCCAAAGTTTTTTTTACTTATTTTGTTTTAAACTAAAATGTTTTATCGTTGTTAATCTATCAAGTTCTTTCATAAGTATTTCTCTATCTTTTTCATTATCTTTAAAATGCATAATCTTTAATAATTTTTCTGTTACGTTCTTTATTTTTGTTTCAATATTTTCCTTCTTTGGTTTTTTAAGTTCAAAATCACAAAAACAAAATTGTTTGTTTTTTTCTTTTATTTTAATATCTTTAAATATTACCATCTAAAACCTCCTTTTTTTTATAATTTTTATAATCGCTTTATTAATTCATTGGCGTGCGATATCTACTTATCAGATAACTTTCCATTTCTTCTAATTCTTTTTTTATTTGATTTCTAACCTCTTGTACTATTTCCTCTATTGTTAACTTTTCAAATTCATACTTTATTTGTAATTCTCTAAAATCAAATAAAAACTTAAATAGATCGTTAAAATTAGGCTTTAAAATTTGAAAATTTTGTCTTGTAGTTTCAAAACCATCATTAATTATTAATTTTTTCACATATTTATTTATCGTCTCTATATCATACTTGGCAGCCAATTGATTTAAGTCTCTTATCAAGTAAGTTAAATTCATTTTTTTTCTCCTATTTTATTATTTTTATCACCAACAATTTCTATACTGTTTTTTATCACATCTATACAATTCGTAGAGAGAAATACTCCCCTCGTTGGGATTGTTATATCCCCTGCAGATTTACTATAATTCAGTTCTATCTTATTCACTTTCTCATTCTTTGTATCTGCTGACACCGCTACGCTATTCAAAATCGCTCCTCTATTAATTTCTTGACCTATATTTGACAGCAATTCCTCTAATATCATAGTCAAATTCAACTTCACGATTTTTACAATTTCAATTGTCCTTTCATCTTTTTTTATATTTGCTATATATTTATCCCTCGCATCATATACTATTTGCGGAATAACATTTTTTAATTTTTCTTTTTGTTTTTCACTCAATTCTAAATCTATTGTCATAAATGATGCATTATGTAATTCTTTTGATATATCTTTAATTACATCATCGCAAATATCCTGCAAACTATTTAGATTTATTATTTCTTTTAATATTTGCTGTGTTGCTTCCTCTACTACTTTATTTTTTACTTCCTTCACTACATTCTCTACCTTAGCTCTTTCATTTTGTATTACGTTCGTCATTTATTGTCTCCTTTAATTATTTAAATATTTTTAATTTTTTTTGTTTATTTTTAATATAGAATTCTTTTATTTTTTCATATAGCGCTATCCCAAAATATATCATTATAAACATCGTCGCTAGTAATTGTATTATTAATATTATTGTTTCTATGTTATTATTTAGTTCAGTCATTTTCTTTATTCCTATACTTTTTATTCAAAAAAATTCTCTACTACATTTTCTTCTTTATCGTTATTTTCTATATCGTTATCGTCATTATCGTTTAAGCTCCTAGCTTCTTTTTCTATATTTTCATCGCTGTTTACTGCCCCTCCTTTTATTTCTACTTCTATCGAATTGTCATTATCAAAATATTTTGTATTACCATCATCTGTTGTTATTGTCATATCTTTCTCTATCGCATTTTGTAGATCTATACTCATTATCCCCCATTTACTTATCAATTGCCTCAACATCGTCTTATATGCCATACCATCAAAATCTTTACTCCAAAATGTGTATTTCGTTTTATCTCTTAAATCTTTTTTATAGCTTTGTGAATATTTTTGAGCGTGTGCTTCCATCTTTTTTTTAGACCAATACATTGATTTAAAAAATCCATTTATGGTTTCAAACATCGCATAATATCCTATAGTTTCTGTATTCTCTCTTATTTCGTCATCATCTATAAATTGTGTCTTTAATTCTTCAGTCAGCGGATCATAGCTGATTAGTTCTCCTTTTTTTATCGCTACGACATTAATATTCCTATATTGTCCGCTCCTAATTGCTAATTGCAAATACCCTTTATAGCCAATTTGAAATGTCGCTACTACTCGCTCATTTTTATTATCTTTGAATGGAACAATATAGTATTGTCCTAATTGCTGACTTGGTGAAAGTTTTAGTGCTTCTCCTTGTAGTGCTGAGGATAAAATCGTCGCATTTTTGCATTTTTGTAATTCTGGATTATGTGATACCGCAGATATGATTGATGTAATAAATCTTTCGCCTTCCCTTCCTTTTATCATGCCTTTTATCTTGTCTATTACATCTTTTTTTGTCATGAAATCTGAAAATGTTAGCGATTGAGTTTGCTTGCCTTTTGTTAATGCATTATTTATTGCCATAATATTCCTCCTTTTTATTTTACCTTTTCATATTTAATTTTATTTTCTTTCAAAAATATTTTTAATTTTTCTAGTTGTTCTCTATTAGCCCATACCCTAAAATCTATCGTATATATTAATCCCTCTTTTTTTGCCTCTTCTGCTATTTCTTTTTCACTTGGTTCTATTCCTTCTTTCGCTTCACTTTCTATTTCCCTCTTTCTCTCTATTTCTTTTTTCTGCTTTTCTATTTCTTCTTTCCTCCTTTCTATTTCTAGTTTTTCATTCATCACATAATTGATATCTAATTTCTTAATATAGATATCTAATAATTGCGCTTCTAATGTCGCTTCTAATCTCATCTCTTTTATTAATTTCAAATCTTTTTCTATTTTGACTACTTTATCTATTATCTCTGCTTTAATATCATCTATAGAATATGTTTTGTTTAGCCACCTTTCATTGAAAATTTGCTCTATTTTTACTTCCAATCCTCCTGCTTCTTTATTGTATATCCGCTCTATATCCTCTCGTTTTTTTTCTTTTTGTTTATTCTCTGTTTCTTTTATTTTTGTGTCTATCAATATAATCGGTTCATCTATCATTTCTAATAATTCTTTTATTTTGTTTTCAAATTTTTCATATGGCTCTAAATATTGTTTCTTTATCTCTATTTTTTTGTCATTTATCATTTTTACTAGTTTTCTCAATGTCGCTACATCATCTTTTGCAATTTTTATTTCTTTTTCATCATAAATTAGATTTTTATACTTCTCTAACTTTCCCTCCAATTCTTTTTTTAATTCATCAAAATTAAAATTTATTGCATCTATTACGCTAAACTCTTTAATCTTTAATTCCATTAAATCCCTCCTTTATTTTTTTATATTTCTGGTAATATTAAATCTGGCTTTTTATTGCCTAAAATATTTACTTTCCAAAATTCTAACTCTTTTTCTAATAAATATTCTAAATCCTCTTTCACTTCTTCTCTCTTGATAAAATAATGATTTGTTGTTAGTTTTATATTGTTTTCATAATTTGTTTTCAATTGCGCTTTGATTATCGCATAACTATATCCTGTAATTAGCAGATAATGTAAAACTTGAATGTAATAATTATCTGGAACTTTATTTCGCCATTTCTCATAATGCTGGCTCTTTAGTATATTCGTCGTTTTTATCTCCAATATACCTAATTCCCCTGTCTCTTTACATATTAATTCTCCATCTATGCTTCCTAGCAAAAATTCATAATCCTTATGCACTCGCAAATCATAATCTTGATGCTGAACTTCATATTGAGGATAATCTAGCTGAAAAAGTTCTAATAAATACTTCTCTGCCTCCCTTCCATATTTCATAGCCGTATTATCTATATTCTCTCTTTTTTTTATCCCAACTTTATATTCCCAGCATTCCTGATTTGTCATATATGGATTTTTCCCAATTATCGCACTCGCATCAGTCCCACTTATCCCTATTTTCCTTTTTTCTAGCCATTCCTCTCTTTTCATTTTTATCTTTTACCTCTATATTTATCTAAATTTTAGACTTTCAAAATTTTTCTTGCTTTCTTTGTTTTTTTGTGCTATATTATTTTTATTCATCCCATGTTTGTGGCTTTTCATTTTTTGCCTCCATGTTTTGTTTTTTTGGCAATATCATTGACTCCACTTTGATATTGCCTTTTTTATTTATTTTCATTTAATATATTCTCCTTATAAAAATCTATTATTTTTCCATCATTAACTGGAAAAGCATAATCATATTTTTTGTTATAATAATCTAATTCTCTAAAACTCAAATTATTAACATACTCTAATTGTTCTTTTGTCTTTTCCATTTATTCACCCTCATCTTCTCTATAATATTCATTAAATTTTTCTTGAAACCATTCTCTTATCTTTTTCTCCTCGCTTTTCCTATATAAATTATCTATAAATAATATTTCTACTTCCATCTCTACATCATCATATCTTTCCTTCTCTTTCACACCGTATATATGTCCTCTATAATCTGTTATTATTTTAGTGTTCCCATACCTAGAACCCAGAAAATCTTGAAAACTCGTAAAAGGTTCTTTTGTATTCCCATTATCCTCATCTACATACACAAAATTCCCTAAACTTTCATGCTCCCAATACTCATTAAGAAACCTGATTGGCGTCATTACTTTTTGCATTTTTTTTCACCTCCTTATTTTTATTTTGTTTTTTTATAATTAAAAAAAAGATGTAATAGCAATATTTTCAGTTTGATTCATTGCTTCATCTAATTTTTTAATTTTTTTTGGGCTTGTCAAATCGTACTCCTCATATTTTTTCAAAAATTTTTCTAATGTAGATGATAGACATTTGTATTGCCCTAATTTCAGGAATTGTAATAATCCAGCTTTTCGTAGTTGATGTATATATGCTATATTCGTCTGTAATTTCTTTGCTACCTGTTGCACAGTATATACTTCTTCCATTATTTACCTCCTCTATTTTATTCCAATATTTTCTTTTCAAATAATATTTCTAGTGGTATGTCACAACCCAATATTTTTTTAATTTCTAGTGTTTCTCTAAATAAAAATTCATTTTCATTAGCAAATTTTCTACATATACTGCCGTATGTTATTTTTACTTTTTTAGATAATTCTTTTTTATTTAATCCTTTTCTAACTAGCTCTGCTTCTAAATTTGGATATATTTGTCTCATTTTCAATCACCTCCTTAGTTTCTATTGATTTTTTAAATTGTTTTATACTATCACTTAATTCTTGTGTTTGTTTCAATGATTCTTGATGTAATTCATCAAGTATTTTTTCAGTATTTTTTAAATCACTCATAATCTCGTCTATTTTTACTTTTAATAGTGCATATCCTTCTTCTGCTATTCTTTGCAATCTTTCTTCAAATGTTTCTTCTTTTCTTTCTGTTTTTTTAATTTCTACATCTATTACAAGTAATCCTTTTGCTTTTAGTTCAAAATGTATAGCTCTTGCATTGTCTTCAATATCAAAATTTGGATTAATACTTTTGAAGCTTTTAAAATGTCCTGCATTGATTATTTCGTAATTATTGTAATTTGTAACAATTACTTCATAATCATTTATTTCATTATTCCATTTGCCCCAGATTTCTATAGCTCCTTTATCAAATCCTCCTAAATATTTTGCTCTTGCTCTAAATTCTAAATTATTTCTCTCTTTTACAAACTTTTCAATTTTGATTTTTAGTTCTTTATTCATTTTATTTTTCTTCTTATTAATTTGTTTTAAATACAATTTATAATATAAGCATAATCTTTTTTAGAAAGAATGTCAAGTTTTTATTTGTTTTTTTTACGATTTTATAACTAATTTTATTTTTTTAGACGACAAAAAATATAAATTATTTTTGATTTTTAGCATTTTTTTAGTATAATATTTTTATTATTTAAAAATTTTTTTATAAGGAGATATAAATGATTGATGGTGGAAAAAAAAATTAAAAAAGAAATTGGTAGAAGGTTAGCATTTTTTAGAAATAAAAATGGGTTGATGCAGATAGATATAACTGACAAATTAAAAGTAAGTAAAACAGTTTTATCAGATTGGGAGGTAGGAAGAAGTTTAATATCTATAATAAATTTGTTTAAAGTTTGTGAAATTTTAGGAATAACAATATTTGATATTTTGGATTTTAGTAAGGAATTAAAAATGGATAATAAGCAAAATGTTAAACAAAATATATCACATAATTCTCATTCACATATATCAGCGCATCTAACAATTGAAAATGGAGAAAAAAGAACAAGAGAACTAACAGAAATGGAAATAGAATTATTGAAAAA
The DNA here is from genome assembly GCA_031259185.1 of Elusimicrobiota bacterium. Classification (GTDB taxonomy): domain Bacteria; phylum RUG730; class RUG730; order RUG730; family RUG730; genus JAIRLV01. The sequence goes on from JAIRLV010000236.1 coordinate 9,998, forward strand.
TTGGAAAGAATTAGATATGAGGTCAAAAAATAAACTATTAACTAACCTATATGAATTAATAGAAAAAAAGGAGAATTTATGAGTTATATTGAATATAACTTGTCTAAAGACGAAAAACTTTTAATTTTTATCCCAATTAGTAAATGGACATATATTCCAAAACTTATTGCTTTAGGATTTTTAGCTGTATTGAATATATTAAGTTATCTCTATATATTATATTATATTATCTCCTTGCATTTAATAAATTCAATCGTTATGGATGGCAAAATTTTTTTCTTATATTATTTATAATTTTCTCTATTTTGTTTATATATATGTATTTTTACTATATGAAACTAGAAATGTCTTTAACTAATAAAAGAATTTTAGTTAAAAAAGGAGTTATATCAGTTTATACGGATGAACTTAAACTAAATAAAATAGAAAGTATTAATATTTCAAGAGGTATTTTGGGGACTATTTTTAGTTATGGGGATATTATATTTTCTGGAACAGGAACAAATAAAGTAACATTCAAATCAGTAGATAATCCCACCTTTATAAAAAATAAAATTGAAGATATATTTGAAATATACAAAAAAAATATCACAACAGAAAGTAAATAAAAAAAGAATAAAAATGAAGAAGCAAAAAAAAATTTTTAGAGTATGGTAAAGATTTATTGGCTAATGAAAAAAATAAAAAAAATGACCAAATTATTTCTCATAGAAAATTAGTGCGTAAAAAAAATAACAAGGATTTATTGTATGAATAAAAAGGGGCTTATTCTACAACATAGTAAAGAAAAATTGAATGTTTATGAAAAATATTTAAAAGCATATTTATCTATAATGATAAATATTCCGAATTTTGATAAAATTTATGTCATAGATCCTTTTGCTGGACAAGGAATTTCGGATAATGGAGAAAAAGGAAGTGCTCTAATAGCAAAAGGTGTTATAGACGATTTAGACACTATTTCTGAAAGAAATAATAAAAAAATATATCTAATTTTAAATGAATATGAAAAAGAATCTTATAATAGCTTAATAAGGTATTTTAGTGATAAAAAAGAAAAAATTCAAATTTTTAATTATGATGCAAATATATTTATTAAAAATATCTTGTTGAAAAATAATAATCGTGGGCATAGAATGTTTTTTATAGATCCTTGGGGTTATACACAAATAAAAAGCGAAACATATGAACAACTTTTTAAGTCAATGCATTTAGAGCTTTTAATATTTATTCCAACTTTTAATATTTATCGTTTCTTAAGAAAAAATGACAATGAACAACTAAAACCTATAGCTCAATTTCTTTGTGATATGGGAATTAATGGAGAATATGTAAAAAATGTACAAACTGATG
>JAIRLV010000271.1 GCA_031259185.1 Elusimicrobiota bacterium
GAATGATTTTAAATCGTTTGATATATTAAATTTATCGAATGCTCGCTTTGAAATTAATCAATTTGATACGGAAGACGATGAAATTTATTGGATTTCTAGAAAAATTAAAGAATTGTTATTAACTAAAAAGTATCAACCAAAAGATTTTTTGATAATTAGAAAAAATTTAAAAAATAGTGCTAAATTTTATAGACAAATTTTTGAAGCTGAAAAAATTCCGTTTAAATTAGAGGGAATGGGTGGAATTTTTGATAACGATTTAGTTTTGACATTGCTCTCATATCTAAAAATTTTATATGCTTTTTCAAATCCGAATGATATTTTTATAAAATTACAATTCAATTTTGATATTTTTTTTGAAAATTTAACAAAAATTTTTTATTTAGACATTAAAGTTGAAAATCAAAATTTTTACTTTGAAATTATGGAAATGAAAAAAACACTGAAATCTACTAAAAAAACAGATATTTTTGATATAAAAAAAATGATTTTTGAAAATGAGATTTTGGTAAAAAATGAAATTTTGAAAGAATCAATAAAAAAATTTTTAGAAATTTTTGAGTTTTATCAAAAAAATAAAAATTTAAATATAAAAAATTTATTGATTTTTATATGTAAAAAGTATGGATTAATAGATATTAATTTTGAAAACAAATTTGACCAAAATAAAGACAAAAATAAAAAATTTTCTGTTTTGAGCGTATTTTTTAAAACTTTATCAGATTTTGAAAAAATATTTTTAAAAATTTACAAATCATACACAAAAACATTGAATTTAGAGGAATTTATAAAAATTTTAGACGAGATGTTGAAATCTTATACTTTTGAGACTTCAATAAATGACAACAAAGAAAATATTATTGAAATTTTGACAATCGCAAATTCAAAAATGTTAGAAAAAGAAAAAAAAATAGTGTTTTTTGCTGGATGTAGCGAAAACATTATCCCCCAAAAATTTGATATTAATAAAAAAATTATTTTTGGTATGAAAAATTTCAATGATTTCGAAAAATTTGGTATTTTTGTGAATACTCCAAAAAATTATGATGAATTTTTAAAGAATGAAAAAATTTTATTCAAAATAGCGATTTCTCTTTCAAAAGAAAAATGTTTTATTTCTCATGCAAATAATTGTTTTTCGGATTCAAATTTAAAATTTAGCTCATTTATTTCAGAAAATATTATAGAAAACAAAAAAATAATAAATTATTTTCAAAAATATGAAAGCGACAAAGATTATTCAAAAGTTCAGACAAAAAACGAAAAATTTGTTTTTGATTTTTTTATGAATAATACTAAAAAAGTTGATTTTGATATAAAACTTGATAAATCAAAAAAAGATGCTTTGTTTTCAAGTTTAAAAACAATTCTAAAAAATAAAAAATATTCAAAAAGTAACGTTGACAATTATATAAAATGTAATAGAAAATTTGTTTTTGCAAATCTTTTATTTTTGAAAACTGAAAAAGAGATGATATATTTAAGATTTGGGAATATTATACATGGAATTTTGTTAAAATTTCATAAAATATATAATAATTCAACAGATTTTGCAACAAAAGCAGCCAAAATTTTTCTTTTAAAATTAATTGATGAAACTTTTGAAATTGAAAAAAATTTAAAAAATTTCGATTGTTTGGGTGAAGTTGAATGGTATAAAAATTTTGCCAAAACTCTTTTATTAGAATATCTAGAAGACTCTTTGAATTTTGGAGAAAGGAGAATAATTGCATTAGAAAAAAGTTTTGAAGCCAAAATTGGTGAACTTAAAATCAAGGGCAGGATAGATAGAATAGATAAACTTTCTGATAAATGTTTAGAAATATTAGATTATAAAACTTCTACTCATAAAAATATTGGAACAAAAACTCTTTTGAAAGCCATTGAAAATAATGAAGATTTGCAATTTCTTTTTTATTATTTGCTCTTATCTAAAAACGATGGTATTTTAATAAATGACACGTTAAAATTATCAAAGGATATGATAAATAATTTAAAATTTTCATATATTTGGCTAGAAAAAAATACTGGAAAACAAAAGGCTGAAAAAACAAATACAAGCTATAAAAAATATGGATTTGATATGCTGGATGAAGAAGCAATAAAAATTTTAGGGAATGGAGAAAAAATTTTATTAAAATTGTTAAAAGAAATTGTAAGTGATGATTTTGAAAAAATCAAATTAAAACAGAACAATATTTGTAAAGAATGTGAGTTTTCTTTTATTTGTAAAAAGTAAAAGGTTAGAATTGCTAAGAAAATAGTTGAAATCTATAATTAAAAATAAAAATTTATATAAAAAAATATTTAAAGAACAATGGAAAATATAATAATTTATGATTGAGTACCTTTTTATATTTTCTGATCATAAAAATTATTGCTTTGCTAGGTAAAACTTTATTTTTATAACTCATTGATTTTAGTTTAGCCTTTGAAACTTTGAAAGAAATGTTGATATATTGAAATTTTTAATGTAGTATCTAAAAATAAAGAATTATATTTAGGAGGGAAGAATATGAGCTGCATCAAAAAATATCTTGAAATTTTGGCAAAAACTAATGATATCGCACTGGCTACATCTATAGACAATATTCCAAATGTAAGAATTATAAATTTTTGTTATAAAGTAGAAAACCCAGATATACTTTATTTTACATCTGATAGAAAAAATCAAAAAGTTGTTGAGTTTGGCAAAAACCAAAATATTGCTTTCACTACTATACCTCACGATGATATTTCTCATGTTCGTTCTCAAAATGCTGTTGTAAAGAAAAGTAAATATTCATTGAATGAAGTTAAAGAATTATTTATTAAAAATATTCCAGATTATGATGAAACGATTAAAGCAATTGGAGAAAGTTTAGATGTTTTTGAAATTCATGTAAAAGGGGCTATAATTATAACGGGTTATGAAACTCCTGATTTTGTAAAATTTTAATAAATTTTTGTTAAATTTTTCAATAATTTGGGGTCATTATAAAATCAAAATAGTTTTGATGATTTTAATAAAACTATAATATCATTTTAATTTTAGAATTTTAATAACAAAAAATATGTTCAAAGAATTATTATATAAAGAAACTTTTTCTATTTTAAAATCTTCAAAATTGAAAAACCATATTGAATATTTACAAAATGAAATCGAGCGAAATATTTATAAAGAAAATTTTGAGCAATATGTTTACTGGGACAAAATTTATAATTGTCTACCAAATATAAACCTTAAAAAATCTGATATTGATTTTATAAATTCCGATAGTATAAAAATCGGCTATAAATCGCAATTACAAAATATTAAAGGATTTAAAAATTTACTAAAAAAGTTTATACCTTGGAGGAAAGGTCCATTTGAGATTTTTGGGATTTTGATAGATACGGAATGGAAGTCCAATTTGAAGTGGGATAGAATACGAAACAAAATATCTCCACTAAAAAATAAAATAGTCTTAGATGTCGGAGCTGGTAATGGATACTATAGTTTTAAAATGCGAGGACAAGGCGCAAAAATTGTAATTGGGGTTGATCCATATCCGGTTTTTATAAGTCAATTTTTATTATTTCAAAAATACATAAAAGATAATTTTGTAATAAATTTGCCATTAAAAGTAGAATGCTTAACTAATGATATGAAATTTTTTGATACAGTTTTTTCAATGGGAATTTTATATCATAGAATATCCCCAATTGATCATTTAATGAAGCTTTACTCTTTTTTAAAAAAAGACGGAGAATTAGTTTTGGAAACATTAATTTCAACTTCCAAAATTAAAGATTTGATTTTTCCTATTGATACATATTCAAAAATGCCAAACGTTTGGTTTATTCCGTCTATTGAAATGTTGACTATATGGTTAAAGCGGGTTGGTTTTAGAAATATTAGATGCATTGACATTTCTCTAACAACTAGAGATGAGCAACGAAAAACTAAATGGATGACTTTTGAGTCTTTGGATAATTTTTTGGATAAAAATGATAAAACTAAAACTTGCGAGGGCTATCAAGCTCCAATACGAGCAGTTTTTATCGCTAATAAATAGTTTAGAAAATTTCAATTTTGATTGAAAATATACTTTGTATTTATTAAATTGAAAATTTATAAATCTTGTAATATTTATTTAATAATATATAAAATACAGTTTTGTGTCAAGATTTTTTTGCAATAAAACTTTTTTAATAAAAAAATACATTTTGTTAATAAATATTTGGATTTAAAAGCAAATTTTGAATTTTTTATATGTTAAGATTGAATTAGAGAGAGAAAAAGAATCAAAATTTATGATTTTGGTTTATTTGGATTTAAAAATCTAGTGATTTTAAGTCTCAAAAAAAACGGTAAAAAAATAAAATTTTTAATATATATTTTAATAGAAGAGGAGAAAATTTATGATTTCTACAAGCGATATTTCAAATGGCGTAAATTTCAAAATTGATGATCAAATATTTAGTGTTATTTGGTTTCAACATCATAAACCAGGCAAAGGCGGAGCAATGGTTCGGCTAAAATTAAAAAATTTGAGAACAGGAGCAATTATAGAAACAACTGTAAAGTCCGGTGAAAAATTTGAGGAAGTAATACTAAATAAGAAAAAAATGCAATTTTTGTATAAAGAAGGACTAGATTTTGTATTTATGGATAATGAAACATTTGACCAAATACGCATAAATCCAGATCATATTGGAGAAAGCGCAAAATTTTTACAAGATAATATGGAGGTAGATATTCTTTTTTATCAAGATGAGATTTTAGGGATACAATTACCTTCAACAGTTATATTGGAAGTTATTTATACAGAGCAGGGATTAAAAGGAGATACGCAAACAGGAGCCGTAAAACCAGCCACATTAGAAACTGGCGCAGAAATTAATGTCCCACTTTTTATAAACGTTGGCGATAAATTGAAAATTGATACAAGAACTGGAGAATATGTGCAAAGAGTTTAGATAAGGAGGATTAATTTGAATATTATTTTGAGCTTTTTATATACAATAATATGTCTCGTTATATTTGGCATTTTGAATTGGATTTTAAAAGGGAAATTAGTTAATATTTATTATTATTAAAAGATAAAGAATTAGAAAAATATAAGAATGATTTGAAAATAATAGCTGAAAAACAAAAAACAGATTATCAAAAAAATCTTTTTCCTTGGATAATGCCAAGAAAAGAATATAAAAAAATTTGTTTCTTTGAAAAAGAAAGTAAAAAAAACCAAAACAGAATTAAGGTTATTCAAAATACTCTAAAAACCGCGATGGCAATAATGTGAAAGAGTAGTTTCGTTTTTAGCATATCCAGATTATATAAAAAAAGCAATTTATACGACAAATGCGATACAATCATTAAATCAAGCTTGAGAAAAATATTAAAGACAAGGTAATCTTTTCCTAGTGATGAGGCGCTTTACAAATTGGTATATTTGCGGTTAAAAAATGCATAGAGAAAATGGACAATGCCTATCCAAAATTGGAAGGAGCGTTAAATCAATTTGCTATAATTTTTGATAAAAAGTTTCCTATTTTTTAACTTTTATTTTTGCTTATTTACACATTTTTATTGACAGACTCTAATAAATTTCTTTTCCCAAAAATTTTTTCTCCAATTCTAATTATATTTGCTCCATTCTTTATCGCCAAATCATAATCGGAACTCATTCCCATCGATATATATTTCATATCTATAAAATTTATTTTTTTATATTTAACATTTATTTCATCAAATAAACTTTTTACTTTATAAAAAGTATAATCTATTTTGTCTCTATTTTTAGTGAATTGCGCTATTGTCATTAATCCTAAAATTTTTATATTTGAACAATAATCTATATCTCTTTTAATTAATTCGTCAAAAAAATTAAA
>JAIRLV010000283.1 GCA_031259185.1 Elusimicrobiota bacterium
ATATTATTTTCTATATTTTCTTTTTCTACTTTTTCATTTTCTTGTATCCTCATTTCCTCAGGTAACTCATTTTCTTCTTTCAATCCTATATACTCTGAAACTTCTTTATATATTGATTCTTTCTCTGGTTCTTCCAATTTATAAAATACTACTTCTACTAATTCTTTTATCGTCATTTTATTTTTTTCTGTTCTCAAATTTTGAAATATACTAGATACCATCAGAGTATCTACAGATATTTCATTTTCTATTATTTTATTATTTTTTATCCCTAATTTTTGCGCTTGTTCTTTTATCCTTCTAATATATATATTTTCTCTTATTTCTCCCATTATGTTAGGCATAATTATCTCATAGCTTATCCCTCGCGCCTTCAAACTTTCTTTTATTTTATCTATATGATATCCGCCTATTATCATTACTTTCAAGCTATCATTGCTATTTTTGCTCATATTCCTCACTAATACTTCGCTTCTCTTATTTGCTAATTCATAGAATCTTGCCATATTATTTTCGGCTTCTATTATTTCTTTTTCATTGTCATTTAAATATTTCTTCCTCAACAGCCTATTTGTAAATCTTTTTATTCTTTCATAATTCTTTCGCTCTCCCTCATATATCTGTACTTCCTTATAACTAGCTTTATTCCATAAATACCTTTCTAATAAATTCAAATATCTATCGCTTATATTTAACTCCTCGCCATCCGCCGTTCCTTCTAACAATTTTTCTCTTATTTTGTCCTCTAACTCTATCTTTTCTTCATATACCCCTATATCGTTTATTTCTTTCAACCGTTTTATATATTCTATGTAACCGCATAAATCTTTATAGTTTCTGCTTATATTTATTTTTTTATTTTCCAATATATTATCTAATCTACTATAATATTCTATAATTCCTTTGTTGTTTTCTAGTTCTTTTTTATCCTCTTGTGTCAATAGCCCGTATATTTTTTTTATCACATGTTTAGCCTCTATCTCTATGTTTAATTTGTTCGCTTTTTCTTCTATCATAGACAACTCTAATATTTCTTTTATGTTTTCATAAATATTAATATCTATCCCTATTTTTTTAGCTATATCTTTTATTATCTCCAAATATTTTTCTAAACTTATCTCACCTCTATTATATCTTTCAACTTCTATCTCAAACTTTTTCATTCTTTCATTATATAAATGTTCTTTAGCTATATTTAAACCCTTGCTTATATCTTTAAATATCCAACCTAATTCATCCTTAGAACTTAATGCTTTATAAAATACTTCAAAATTGTTTTCATATAATTTTTTATCTTCTATTCCTTCCAATTCTATGCTATTTATATGTTTTATTCCATACAACTCAGCTCCCGATATGTAGCCTTTACTAAATAAATATTCCACAAATTTTTCTTTTATATCTTTATCGCTAATTTTGTCTAATATTTTTGTTTCTATTTTGCCTTCATACGAACCTTCTAAATATATTTTTTTTAGCTCGTCTTTGTAAGTTTTTTTGAGTTCTTTTATTATATTGTAAATATTTTTTTGTATTGTAGGTTGACAGTGCAAATCTTGTATTATATAATATTTTTCGTCACTTCCAGCTTCAAATTTTTCTATCGCTTTACCATATTTTATTGGTATCATTAATCCTAGATCCGTTGCATTCGCTGGAAATGCATATACATAATTCTGTAAATTATTCACAACAAACACAAACAATAACAAAATCGTCATTTGAAAGTATATATTTTTCATTTTTTTATAAATATTCATTTTTCTACTCCTGTACTTTTTTATTTTAAAACTATATAATAGTAATAATAACTCTTTTATTGTTTTTTTTGCATGCGAATTTTTTGCGAATTTTTTATAAAATTTTTTTTCACGATATGAAAATATTATTTTTTAATGATTTTTTTATGTTTTTTTTATTTTTATGGATTTTGAGTTTTATTTACAAAAATGAATTTTTTTTGATTTATTTTGATTTATAATGAATTTTTTTTGATTCATAATAAATTTCTTTTGATCATAATTTTATAGAATAAATTACTAAAATTTAATTCTTGCGAATTCGCATATATTATAACCTTTTATATGTTGCATGAAACGCAAACTATACAATACAATAATATAATATAACGACGCCATACTATAAAATATTTATGTATACGTACTTTTAATTTCTCATTTATTTTATCAAAGGCAACTATTTAACATTTGACATTTTTGGGTTATTTCATTAATATATTTAAGTAAGTTTTTATATAAATAACTTCAATATTTTTACAGCGCTTCGTCTCTTGATTAAAAGACTAAAGGCCCCTTGATTTATGTCATTACCGTTAATTTATAGATATGGCTTTCTTTTAAATTGTAATCTGTTAACCTAAAATAAAAATTTGCAAACCAATTTGAAAATTAAAAAAAATTTTTTTTTAAAATTATTTTGTGATTTTTATAGATATAGGAAAAAAAATTCGCAAAAAATTCGCATATGAAAAAAAAGTTTTTTGTTTTATAATTAAATTATTAAAGTTTTTGATAATTCAATAACAAAAATTCTTTTTAAAAAAAGGGGGAAAATAAAATGTTAAAAAATTTGAAAATTTTTTTCAAAAAATCAAAAGATAAAAAAAATGGTAATTTTTTAAAAAAGGTATCAATTTCAACATTGATATGTTTTTTAATAAATAGTATAAGCTTTGTGTATCCGAATCAGAGCCTTCCTTCAAATCTAGTATTTTCGAGTCAATATGGAAAAGTAATAGAAACTTTTGAGGGTAATAGCCCTGAAAAAATTTATCTGATTAAAGATCTTCACTGCGACCCTAATATTCA
>JAIRLV010000020.1 GCA_031259185.1 Elusimicrobiota bacterium
AAGAATTTGAAACAAGAGCCGAGGAAAGATAGAATGCAAAGCGGCAGGTATCAAAACTGAAATGCGGTTTTTCGATTTTGGGTAGGCATAGCCCGAGTTTCAAAGTTAGTTCGAGGGGACAGGCAAAACCCTCGGCAGTTAGTGAGATTTCAAATGAAACAGTGTAGAAAAAAATTCGGCAAAAAGGATGTGCAAGCATCGGTTTTGCTGGCGCATCTGAGGATCAGTTTTAGATCTGACGAAGCGAACTCAGCTACAAGAAATATCATTCTAAAAAGTCAAAATTTTGAAAAATCTTATCACCCTGTAGCCCATATTTTTTTAGTTCATATTTCTCTATATAGATTTTTGCAAATTTATGTTGTTTACTAAAAACTGGCTTTACCTTAACAGAACTATCAGTCTCGTTTTCAAATATATTTATCACCTGTTTAGCTTTGCTTAACATGTCAAGGATGTTATTTATACTTAAATTCATACCTAAATTATGTAATTCTAACTTTAACAAGCTAACTAAAAGATAGGATAACACACAATAAAAGCCATGAACAATAATAGTTTTATCTGTAAAATGTCTAATAGGTCTAAAAGATAGATATTTTGTATTTTTAAGTTGCTTAAATGCTTCTTCAACATGGAATTGAGATCTATAAGCAGAAACAATCTGCTCATTATCCCATTCATGCCTATTTGTAAAAAGAATAGTTTTTCCTAGTTTTTGATTTTTCAAAATTTCAAATTTGTCATTATTTAATGAGTATGAAATTGTTATTTTATCATCACCTATTGATGAAATATCATAATCAAATATAGTAGACATATGTTCTTGGGTTAATATTGATTTTATATTTTTTAATACACTTTCACCCGTAGGTTTAACTCCCTTTTTAATAATTCCATCAGTTCTATTTTGGAGTTTAAGCTTTAATACCTCGAATTTATTAATGCATTTATAAATATTAGATTTAATACCAGCTAATTGAGCATCTTTTAAGGCTGGATTGTATGTAACTAAAACAGTATAATTATTTCCATAGAGTTCTTTAGTCGTTCTAAAAACGGTTGTTTCTTTAAATTCGTCACCTTTAAGCGGTAAAAATTGATTAGAATCAATATTAAGTAATTCCTTACACTGTGCAAATTTTAATCCACCAATAAAATGCATATTAAGTATATTTGTTGATTCAAGATGTTGAATATTTTTTGCTGAATTATTACCTTTGTCGAATACTAAAGTTATATTATCATCATTAGGGTTTAATTTATGATATCTAAGTTTTATTTTATCTATTAAATCGCTAAATTGCGTTGCATCGTTTTTGTTACCCGGGTATATTTGATGAAAAAGAGGGATATTATGCTCAGTAGATACCATTAATGAAAGGCCAACTATTTTTAAATCAGTTCTTTTTTCTTTACTGTGCCCCCTTTGAGGAATTAAAGCATTATTAGCTGTACTTATATATGTAATAAAATTTGTATTATCGAATGATAATGAATTTGTAGGTATATTATATGTATTAATAACTGTTTCTGTTATTTCATCTTCAATTTTCTCTATTATTTCAGGTGATAAAGCTACCATTTGATGCCAAAAATTCGAACTAGACAAATTTTTTTCATTGCACTTATTATATAGTGATATTAATATCGTGTCTTTAAACCAACCGTAAAATGACTTCTTACTAACAGGAGCAACCGCTCTATTTATTGCTGCTAACAATATATAATTACCAATAGTAGGACCTTGGTCTCTTTTTATGGCGTATTTATCAATTATTCCTTCAATATTTAGCCTTTGAGCTATATCATATAATGCTGCAATTGAGCCAAATTCTAAAATAGTACATGTTGTAGGGTCAGGAAAATTGTCAATGCTATAACTGCTATATATTTTTTCAATATCCTCAATAGTACCTAAGGATCTTAGAATTTTAGGGCGTGAAACGCCATTAATTCTTTCTGAGCGGGCAAGATAATAGTATGTTATTTTTACATTCTCCCCCTTTTTTTTATAAAAGCGCTTCGTGACGTAAGTCATTCCTTCTTCTCCAGCGGCTTCTTTGCCTACGCTGGAAGTTTATCAGATTTCAGGCCGGTCTGTCAAGCATTTCAGAAGAAATTTTTTTTCCCTCATTTTTTTCTTCCCACCGAGGCCGGGGGACAGGTATTAGCAAGCCAACTGGACTTCGTACTGCCGAGACACGGTGTGCCAGTTCACTGTTGAGCGGTTGGCAGTTGTACATAAACAAGAAGCAGGAGGCATGACCATCCAACCTTCACCAAGGGCCCGCAACCCAATTTGGGCAGAGTTTTTAAGAGTCAACGTGGCGTCTAAAAACGCCGAATCAAATTTTTTATCTATGTTGCCGATATATTGCTCATAACCACTTGATATCATTGGATTTTTCAGTTCAAATTTTTTTATCTACGTTTGACCACGTCCAACCCACTGGAATCGCTAAAGTTTCCAAACTCAACCCGAGCTAACTTTGAAACTCGGGATAGTGGTCGAATTCCTCAGGCTGACAAAAGGTCCTCAGGTCCTGCCAACGCCGCCGGAGGAAAGGAGGTCCAGGGAACAGAAAGAGCCTGACAGTGGTCCATACGTGACACCGGCGTGAGTTGGCGTCGGTTTAATCGTCTTTCGCGCTCGCA
>JAIRLV010000252.1 GCA_031259185.1 Elusimicrobiota bacterium
ATTTCTGGATTAGCCGGATTATTGAATTGTTGCAAAATAAAAGAATTTTTGATTTCGTTTAATAAACTTTCAGCTTTTTTTATAGCTCCTTTCATTCCTTCTGCTCCCGGAGTTAAAACTAATTTCGCTCCAAATATTGCTAATAATTTTCTTCTTTCAATACTCATCGTGTCTGGCATAGTCAAAATTAATTTATATCCTTTTGAAGCTGCAATAAATGCTAATCCAATCCCAGTATTCCCGCTAGTAGGTTCTATAATTGTCGTATCTTTATTTAAAATACCTTTTTTTTCAGCATCTTCTATCATTGAAAGCGCTATTCTGTCTTTTACGCTTGACAATGGATTAAACGATTCTAATTTAACAAGAATTGTTGCTTCTAATTCTTTCGTCAAGTTATTTATTCGGACTAATGGAGTATTCCCTATAGTTTTTGTTATATCAGAAAATATTCTACTCATATTCTCTTCCTCCTTTTTTTTGTAATTTTTAAATTATAATTAATATTATTAACTTGAAAATTTACATAATTTTATTTATTAAATAAAACATTTTTTTATAAATTTGTATATTTTTTGATGAAAAAATTATCAATATCAAAAAGTATTATTCTATTTATTTGATTAAAAGTAATAATTTTGTTTAAATTAATATAATATGACGTATCAATAGAAAATATGTTATAATATAAAGATATGCTTGCATAGATAATTAAACTATGCAAGCAGCAAGCATTTTCTATTCTACGATTTCAAAATTATATTTTTTAATCTCTTAACTAAAATATTTTTTAATTAATTATTTTTCTAAAGCTTGTTTTATATCATCAATAATATCTTCTATATTTTCGATCCCTACAGAAAGTCTGACAAAATCCTCAGTTACGCCAGTTGCCAATTGTTCTTCTTTTGAAAGTTGCTGATGAGTTGTAGTTGCAGGATGTATAGCTAGACTTTTTACATCACCGATATTTGCAAGCAGTGAAAATAATTGTAGAGAATTTATAAATTTTTTGCCTGCTTCCGCTCCCCCTTTAATCCCGAAACCAATAAGTGAACCTGCTCCATGTTTCAAATATTTTTTTACTCTGTCCTTTTCTGGGCTATCCTCTAAACCGGGATAATTTACCCAAGTGACTTTTGGATGTTTTTTTAGATATTGCGCTACAAGAAGTGCATTTTCTGAATGCTGTTTCAATCTAAGATGAAGAGTTTCTACGCCTTGTAAAATCAAAAAAGAGTTGAAAGGAGAAATTGCCGGTCCTAAATCTCGCAACAAAGTAACTCTTATCTTTAAAATATAAGCGATATTCCCAATAGGTTTTAGCGCTTCTACAAAGTTTATACCGTGATAGCTAGGATCTGGATCTGCTATTAATGGAAATTTGCCATTTGTCCAATCAAATTTTCCTGAATCAACGATAATTCCTCCCAGACTCGTTCCATGCCCCCCTAAAAATTTTGTGGCAGAATAGACAACAACATCTGCTCCAAAATCTATAGGTCTAAAAATATATGGAGATGAAGTATTATCAATGATTAGAGGAATCCCATTTTTATGAGCAATATTCGCAATTCCTTCTACATCGGCTATGTCAAGTTTTGGATTACCAATAGATTCTGCATATAATGCCTTTGTTTTTGGAGTAATAGCTTCTTCAAAAGCTTTCAAGTCATTTGATTTAACAAATTTCACTTTTATTCCAAATTTTGCAAATGTATAGTGGAAAAGATTATAAGTTCCACCATATAAATTATCAGCAGAAACTATTTCATCTCCTGATTGCGCAATATTCAGAATAGCTAAAGAAATTGCAGATTGTCCGCTCGCTAATGCCAGAGCGCCTATCCCACCATCTAATAAAGCAATTCTTTTTTCTAAAACATCAGAAGTTGGGTTCATAAGTCTATTGTAAATGTTCCCAAATTCTTTCAAACCAAAAAGGTTTGCTGCATGATCAGTGTCTTTAAAATTATAAGCCACCGTTTGATAAATTGGCACAGCTCTGGCGCCTGTCGTTGGATCAGGTTCTTGCCCTCCATGTAAAGCTAATGTTTCTAACCTTAATTTGTTATCTATCTTTGTCATTTTTTATCCCTCCATTTAATTTTTATAATTTATTTTTAAATACATACTATAAATATATGTTTAGTATGGATTATAAATTATTTTAAGTAATTTGTCAAGAAAAATTTTTTTTATTATAAATTTTATTTTTTTATTATATCACATAAATCATAACAAAATTTTTTTTAATCGTATATATTATTAATATTTTAGGAAATTTAAAACTAACGAAAAAAATTTATTATAATTATATTTAAAGTTTAATATATTCATACAAAATTTGAATTGATGTTTAGCATATTTATAATAAGTGAAATTATTTCTTATGAAAATCTATTTATAGATTGACTTTTTATTCTCTTTTGTATTTAATTTTATATAATTTGCTTTCATATGTTTCATATGAAAATTTTATTGTTTCTCAATTTTTTCTTAATTTCATATTTATGTTCTATATTTTTTTCTATTGTCGTTTTTTTTATTTTTTTATCCTTGAGAATCAAAAAATTTAAAATAAAATAATTTTTTAAATTTTTAAAAATAAAAAAGTTTGTTTTTTTAATAATTTTGTAATATATTAATAATTATAGTAATATATAAAAGTATTCATTTTAAAATGAGAAAATTTTATGACAAAAAATAAAAATAAAAATATTTATTATGGGGATTTATTTATTGAGTCAAATGATGAAATACTAGATCATTCATTAGGACAAAAAAAGACAAAAAAAAATAAAAAAAGTAATTATATTCAAAAATTAGGGAATGAAGCTTTAGCGAATAAATTAGATCCAAGTTTCCCTGACAGACATATTTTTCAAGTTAGTGAAATTAACGAGATTTTGAAAGAACTTTTGGAACAAACATTTGCTGAAGTTTGGATACAAGGTGAAATTTCAAATAGCAAATTACATACAAGTGGACATTTTTATTGCTCTCTAAAAGATGAAAACTCACAATTAAAAGCTATAATGTTTAAACAATTATATAATTATTTAAAATTTGAACCAAAAGATGGTATGAAAGTTTTAGTAAAAGGCAATATCTCTTGTTTTGTAAAAGCAGGGACTTATCAAGTAAATATTATTTATATGGAACCTCAAGGGATAGGGGCTTTGCAGCTTGCATTTGAACAATTAAAAGAAAAACTTTTTAAAGAAGGTCTTTTTGATGCGATTCATAAAAAGCCAATTCCATTATTTCCACAAAAAATAGGCGTTATTACCTCGCCAACAGGCGCGGCGATTAGAGATATTTTAGCAGTTTTGAAAAGACGTTATTCAAATTTAAATATAATAATTTATCCAGTCAAAGTACAGGGTGATAGCGCAAAATTTGAAATAGTTGAGGCTTTGAGTTATTTTAATAATGTTAAGGATGAATTTGAAAAAGTTGATGTTATTTTACTTGGGCGAGGGGGAGGCAGTATAGAGGATTTATGGGCTTTCAATGAGGAAATAGTTGCTAGAGCAATTTTTAAATCTGATATTCCCATCATTTCTAGCGTTGGACATGAAATAGATTTTGTGATTTCAGATTTTGTTGCAGATATGAGAGCGCCGACTCCCTCAGCAGGAGCAGAGATTCTTATAAAAGATAAAACAGAAATAAAATCAAAATTAAATTTTTTAACTCATAATTTACAAACGAATTTAAAATCAATAATAAATAATTATGAGAAAAAGTTAAAAATCTTACAAAACACTAGCCTATTAAAAAACCCGTATTTATTTTTTTTAGAAAAAATACAAACTTTGGACCTTTTTACAGAAAACCTAATTAAAAATATTGAAAAAAAAATAGAATATTGCTATCATAAAAAAGAAATATTGCAAGCAAGATTATTTGCAAGTTCATCTGAAAAAATATTAGAAAAAGGATATTTTGTTTTAAAAGATAATTCAGATAATATTTTAAATATGGATCAAATAGAGTGTTTAAAAGAGAATGAAAAAATAAAATTTATAAATAAAAAGTATGAAATTTTTTGTAGAGTTTTGAAAAAAATAAAAAAATTTTGAAAAAATTATTAAAGATATAAATATAGCAATATAAATGTTTCACATGAAACATTTATAAATTATATGATAATTTATAGAAAACCATGAAAAATCAAAAAAAAAAATTATTTTTGATATATTTTTTTATATTATTGATATTTACTAGAAGTAATATTTTAGCAAATCCAAATTTTTACGAATTTGAGCAATACGAGTTTTTAGAAAAAATTCCTAAATTTGAAGATAACTTTTTTGATACATGGATGATATATAATTCTTTTAATTTTGAAATTTATTATTATAATGAAATTGCAGTTGCGAACGCGATAAAATATATAGATAAGGCTTATGATTTTATAATAAAAGATTTGGATTATATGTTTTATATTATTTCAAAAAAAATAAAAATATATATATACAAAAATCAAAGAGATTATGTAAGAAAAACCGGAATAAATGGCTGGGCTGCTGGGCATGCTGATATCAGAAGAAATACAATTTATAGTTTTGAACAAGAAAATTTATTAGAAAACGTTCTAGTACATGAATTAACTCATTTAATTTTTGATAGTTATATGGGATATCCTAGAAGTATGTCAATAAATTGGCTACATGAAGGTCTTGCGGTTTATGAAGATAAGCAGTTTTTGAAAAAAAAATGGAATTTAAAAGACTTAAAAAAAACTTCTCCACCTCATTTAAAAGAGATTTTTAAAACGCATACTGGATTGGAAACAAATGAAAGTAAAATTTCCATATGGTATATACAAGTTGGGACAATTATAGCCTTTTTGTTTTCACTAGATAGAACAGGTTTCAAAATTTTTTGTGAAAATTTAAAAAAATATAAAAATGTTGAAGTCGCTTTAAACGCTACATATCCTTGGGATTTTAAAACAGTAAACGAATTAGATAAAAAATGGAGAAAATGGCTATATGAACAACCAGACATTATATAATTTTACTTAAATGTTTCACATGAAACAATTTAAATTACAAGGAGAAACATGTGAATATAATCGCAGTTGCCAATCAAAAAGGTGGAGTCGGGAAAACCACAACAAGCGTAAACTTATCAGCGAGTTTAGCATACTTAGGAGCAGAAACTTTATTAATTGATATGGATTCACAAGCAAATTGTACTAGTGGTTTAGGATTTGAAAAAAATAATATAAAAAAAACTATTTATGATGTTATAATTGGAGAAAAAAATATAGAAGAAGTCATTTTGCCTACAGATATCGACTGGTTAGATATAATCCCAGCTTCAATTGATTTAGTTGGGGCTGAGGTTGAAATTATTCAATTAGAAGAAAAAGAATACATTTTAAAAAATGCTTTAAAAAAAATTGCTTATCAATATGATTATATTATAATCGATTGCCCTCCATCTCTTGGGATGTTAACTTTAAATAGTTTAAATGCGAGTAATAATGTTTTAATTCCAATTCAATGCGAGTATTATGCTTTAGAGGGATTGGGACAACTTTTAAATACAATAAAAGCAGTAAAAGAACATTTTAATAAAGAATTAGATATAGAAGGTGTTGTTATGACAATGTTCGATAGTAGAGTGAATTTGAACAAAGAAGTTATTGAAAATGTAAAAAAATATTTTTTACAAAAAGTGTGTAATACAATCATTCCTAGGAATATAAAACTTGCAGAAGCTCCGA
>JAIRLV010000097.1 GCA_031259185.1 Elusimicrobiota bacterium
ACGTAATAATGCTCTAGTTGTGGAATGTTTAGGGCGTGGGTTTGCATGGCTTGACACAGGAACCCCAGAGTCTCTTTTACAAGCAGCTGCATACGTACAAACAATAGAAATAAATCAAGGCACTAAAATAGCGTGTCTTGAAGAAATTGCTTATAATATGCAGTTTTTAACAAAAGATGAGATATTAAATAATATTGAAAGATATAAGAATAATGATTATTGTAAGTATGTTAAGACGTGTTTTAAATCCGTATAAATGCAGTAAATTCAATTTTTCAATTTAATTTGTGTTTTTTGAAAAAGAGCGAGTAGATAAATTAAGTGTTTTTAGAGGGGTCATAAGACTATTTAGTTCAAATCTTGCTGTTGGTTGGACGTCAACTGTAGTAATTTTATCATTTCTTTTTATGATATGGAGCTAATTTTCAGTAGTTTTAAAACGCGCAGAAAAAAATACAAAAAAAGGAAATGCAACAGTTTTTGCTTATAATGTAAAAGATCCGCAAAGATTTGGCATAGTAGAATTTGATCAAAATGGCAAAGTAAAATCACTTGAAGAAAAACCTGCAAAACCGAAATCAAATTATGCTGTAACAGGTTTATATTTTTATGATAATAAAGTAGTTGAATATGCTAAAGATTTAAAACCTTCAAAGCGTGGGGAATTAGAAATTACAGATTTAAACAATATTTATTTACGTAATAATGCTCTAGTTGTGGAATGTTTAGGGCGTGGGTTTGCATGGCTTGACACAGGAACCCCAGAGTCTCTTTTACAAGCAGCTGCATACGTACAAACAATAGAATAAATCAAGGCACTAAAATAGCGTGTCTTGAAGAAATTGCTTATAATATACAGTTTTTAACAAAAGATGAAATATTAAATAATATTGAAAGATATAAGAATAATGATTATTGTAAGTATGTTAAAAGTGTTTTGAATTTCAAAAATTTAGAGGACAAATTCGAATGAGAATATACGAAAAAGTATGTAATAGTAAAAAGAAGAGTGTTAGAATTTTTGGTTTAGAAATTTTTAGAAAAGAGGGGAAATTAAATAATAAGACGTATTTGTTTTTAGGATTGTGTATATGGAAGAAAAATCAAACTCCTGAGAACCAAACATATTTTTTGTTTGGTTTGGAATTTTTAAAAAAGAAGAAACAAGAATTCAAAAAAGTTTATTATATTTTTAAGATAGAATATTTTAAAGTAAAGATAGTAGTATTAAATGATAGTATTCAATATAAGTATTATATATGGGGTCTTTATATTTATAGAAAAATAGTTGATCCTGTTTCACTTATTAGAACATCAACTTATTTTGATGGAATTTTTTACTTAAAAGCAAGGCCAGATGTAAAAGATGCTGGTGTTGATGCCGCTAAACATTATCTTTATGAAGGCTATAGAGAACTGACTAACCCATCCCAAGATTTTGATAATAACGCATATTTGCAACAGATCCCAAATGTAAGTATCAACCCTTTACTACATTTTGAAATTACGAAATCAAATTTTAAACCACAGAAAAAAGATTTTAAGTATTCATATTTATCTCATTATGAAAAGGATGAAGATTATTCTACTCTGAAAACAGATATAAAAACTGTTTGTTATTATTTGCCTCAATTCTATGAAATTCCAGAAAATAATTTATGGTGGGGAGAAGGTTTTACAGAGTGGACAAATGTTCTCCCTGCGGAGCCAAGATTTATAGGTCATTATCAACCAAGAGTTCCTCATAATGACATTGGAGCTTATAATTTATCCGAAGTTAGTACTTTGAAAAAACAAATATCTTTAGCAAAAAAACATGGTATTTATGGTTTTTGTTTTTATTATTATTGGTTTTCAGGTAAAAAATTATTAGAAAAGCCTTTGGAAAACTTAATAAAAAATCCTGAAATTGATTTTCCTTTTTGCTTATGTTGGGCCAATGAAAATTGGACAAGAAGTTGGGATGGAGAAGAAAATAATATTTTAATGGAACAGCGTTATTTGTCAAAAGATAGGTTATTATTTATAGAAGAAATATATCCTTATTTATCTGATAAACGTTATATAAGAAATAATAATAAGCCTATTTTACTGGTGTATAAAGTATGGCTTATCCCTAATCCAAACGAAGTGTTCAAAATATGGCGTAAATATTGCCGAAAAAGAGGTTTAGGAGAAATTGAAATATGGCTTGTTAGAGCAAATTCTAATAATAATTGCGGGATTGGTGATGTTAGTAAAACTTTTAATAATATTGATTCAGATATGGAAGTAGAATTTCCTCCTCATACTGTATGTACACCATATGTGCACGGTATTTATCACCTATCATATGATTGTATTGTAAAGACCTATAATACGCTTGTTGAAAGAGTGTTAAAGGCTGAGAAATATCCTTCAATTGCAATAGTAAGAAGTGCTATGCTTGCTTGGGACAATACACCAAGACATAAGTACAATACTGCTAATGTTTTTGCAGAATTTTCGTTATATAATTATTTTATATGGTTGAAATACTTAATACAATATACTCGTAAGAAGTTTGATAAAAATAATAGATTTTTGTTTATAAATGCTTGGAATGAATGGGCTGAAGGAACTTACCTTGAGCCTGATGTTAAATATGGCTATGCTAACATAAATACAACCTCTCGTGCTATATTAGGATTACCTTTTGAAAAGCAAATTCCTGAAAATGCAGTTGTTATGGTATTATTAGAAAGATTGGGAGATATTGTTGCTGGTGAGCCTATAGTTAGATACTTAAAAAAAAAAGTATCCTGATAGGCCAGTTTATTGGGTAACTAGTGTACAGTACAATGAAGCAATTAGATATAATCCAGAACTTACTGGCATTGTTGTAATGTATACAAAAGACCAATATATTAACTGGTGTAAGAGTTTATCAAAATCTGTAATTATTGTTGATTTACATTTTTATGAAAAGCATTATGATCTAGCAGACGGTGAGGTTTTAAAAAATAGTAATAATCCAACTATTTCAGAAGATAATTATTATGATTATGGTTGTCTTCTGGAAGTTTTTACAAAGATAGTAGAGTTGGATTATGTAAATGAAACCCCTAGATTTTATAGAAGACCAATAAAAGAGCAATATCAATTAAACAGTAACAAAAAATATATAGCAATTCATACATCTTCTAAAGGCCAAGAAAGGAATTGGGATATAGATAAATGGGAAAAGTTAATCAACATTTTAATAAATCATGGATTCAATGTTGTTGAACTTGGTTCTGAGCATTTAAACTTACAAGAAACACTAGGTTACATAAACAAGACAGGTCTTGGAATACAAGATATAGCAGATATTATAGCCAATAGCGAATGTTTTATTGGTATTGACAGCGCATTAGCTCATATTGCAAATGCACTTAATGTTAAAGGGGTTGTACTTTTAGGTAAGTATAGAAAATGGGACAGATACATACCTTATAGTGGTAATTATCAAAAAGGTGTTAATTCTAAGATAGTCTATGCGGCAATTGGACAAACTGCTAAAGAAATAAATGTTGAGATTGTATATAATGCTGTAAGAGAACTACTAAAAGTTTAAAAAAATGAAAGATAAAAAAAAATTTCGTTATATTAAGCCAAATTTATTTGATAAATTGAGTTGTAAATTAAAGGATCCTAAGATATCAGTTATTGTTGCCAGTTTTAATTATGCGAACTTTATAACTGCTACATTAGATTCTATTGTTAACCAGTCTTATAAAAATTTTGAAGTAATTATAGTTGACGATGGTTCAACAGATGGCTCTTTGGAAATAATTAAGAAATATACTAAAAAATTTGATAATGTTTTTTTGTATACACACGAAAATTATCAAAATAGGGGATTGCCAGAAACAATTAAATTAGGAATAAGTAAATCGCGTGGAGAATATATTGCTTTTTGTGAGAGCGATGATTTTTGGGATACTTTATATTTAAAAAAAAAGATAGAAGTTATAAATAGTTATCGTAAAGTAGCGATTATTTCTAATGATGTTACTTTAATTGGCAGTGCTCATGCAATAGTAAATCAAATGTTTTTTTTAAGAAACTATTTTGATTCAAATATTAAAAAAATAAAATTTGCACAAATGCAAAGGATAAATTATATCCCTACTTTTTCATGTGCTATGGTGAAAAAAAGTGTTTTGGAAAAATGTAATTTTGATACACCTATTAATGCTTGGCTTGATTTTTGGTTATGGAACCAAATTGTTCCAAAACATCGTATGTTTTATTTAAGGGAAAGACTTGTTTATTGGAGGATATGTCATAATAGCTTGAGTAATCATACTAACATGGAACTTTATAATAAACGCAAAAAGATATGGAATGATCACTTAGAAAAAATGAATGTTGTTTTAGCAAAAAAATTATTTGGAAAAAGATATAAGGGATTGAAGCAGACACTTGACTCATGAGGAATCTCTCGGAGGAAAGAGGGAAGAAGAGGGAGTATAGAAAAATAAGCAGGAGAAAGTTTAAAGAAGAAATGATATAATTAAATAGGATATTAATCGTTAAAATGAAAAAAGGAAAACAATAGTAAAGATAATTATAAGACAATAAAAGAATCTGAGTATTTTGATGAAGAGTACTATTATTATCAAAGGGAAGATGTTAAGGTAGCAAAAATAGATGCTATAGAACAAACATTACTTTAAAACAGGTTGGAAAGAAGGGGTAAATCCATCCATTGAATTTGATAATAATGCATATTTAGAAGTATATCCAGAAGTTAATATGAATCCATTGTTACATTATTTGAAATTTGGGCAAAAAAAGGGAAAGAAGGCATTTAAAGTTTACACTAATTATTATGGTAGTGGTATAGGTAAAAATGACATCCAAGATAAGAATAAGTTAGAATTAGAATATGGATATAAGATAGAGGATGTTGAAACAATTGAAGAGATAAATTTTTCTAAAACAAGCGATGAGTTTTTTAAGTCAATATATTTGAAAAGGCAGTTTAATCCAGTTTCAGTTATAAGTTTTTCAAATATTTCTGACAATGCAATAATTATATTACTAATACAACACCTTGGTGATATTGTTGCATGTGAGCCAGTATAAAATATAAATATCAGGGAAGACCTCTTTAAAAAAATTACGCTCTTGAATATAAGGTTAATTTTATGAAAATTTTAAAAAAAACTATTAGCGAAAATAAAAAAGTATATTTCTTAGTTGGTATAGAAATTTTTAAAACAAAAGCTATATCAGAAATTAATGTTAGATATAAGAAATATTATATTTTTGGAGTACGAATTTATAAAAAGAAAATTATATGTGACTTTATTGATATAAAACAATTTCTTATACTTTTAGGATCTTTACAAGAATCTTATAAAACTATTCTTTTTTTTGATCATTCTCTTGGTGGAGGAACTGAAACATACTTTTTTAATCAGCTAAATGAATTGAAAGATACATGTATAGTATTAAGATTTCAATATTATCATGTAATTGATAATTATAGACTTACTTTGTATTATAAAAACGATTTGAAGTATATACAAAGTTCTGAAATATCTACTTTATTATCAATAATAGAGAATATCAGTATATATGAAATAGTAGTAAATAACCTTGTTGGGTATAAAAATAGTTTAGATATCCTTGAGCTTATTGGAAAGTTTAAACAAACTATATGGAAAAATATAAAACTTTCTTTAAGAGGTCATGACTTTCAGGCAGTCTGTCCAAGCTTTAATCTGCTAAATGACCATATTGTATACTGTAATGTTCCTGATATAAAAGTATGTTTAAAATGTTTTCTAAAAATTAAATTATCTGATAACAAATTTCTTTTATCAGGTGCAGATGATATTGTTTTGTGGCGTAAAACTTGGAATGATTTTTTCTGTAATAGTGTAGATGAGGTTATGTTTTTTAGTAACTCTACCAAGGATATTTTTTGTCAGACATATCCTGTTTTAAAAAACAAGTTTGTTGTTATGCCTCACTTTGTGAATAAATTACGTAGAGTTGAAATAAAACCACATAGTACAATTAATATAGGAGTCCTTGGAGAAATAAATTTGATACAAAAGGGAAAGGCTATTATAGAAAAAATGATTTCTTTGTCATCAAACAATAAAAATATAAAGTTCGTTATTGTTGGAACTTTTAATACTAAAAAGAGTCACAATTTATCTGTAACAGGTCGTTATAAAATAAAGGACTTACCTAATATTGTAGAGAAGGAAAAAATAGATATCTTATTTATTCCATCAATATGGCCTGAAACATTTTCATATACTACATCTGAGGCAATTATGATGAATATTCCAGTAGCATGTTTTAATCTTGGTGCCCAAGCTGAACGAGTATTTGTTTATGATAAAGGACTTGTTATAAATGAAATTTCCGCAGAGAATGCACTACAGAAAATTATAAACTTTATTAAAAGGAAATAAAATGCATTTTTTTACAAGTATTACTACAAACTATATACCAAAAGCAAGAGTTCTTGCAAAGACATTAAAGAAATACAATACTGATTGTGTTATGCACATAGTAGTGTCTGATGATTTGCCAAAAAATTTTGATATTTCAACAGAACCATTTGATTTTGTTTGGTTCAGTGAAGATTTCATTAAAACTGAAAATAATAAAAAATGGTTTTTTATTCATAATGTTGTAGAGTTATGTACTGCGATAAAAGCTGCGGCTGCATTACACATTTTCGAAAAGATGAGCATTAACAAACTAATTTATCTTGATCCTGATATTGCTGTATTTTCAAATCTTGAAGAATTGTTTGTTATGTTAGATGATAATAGTGTTTTGCTTACTCCTCATTTGGCTATACCTGCTGAGTCTGATGTTTTTATAAATGCTGATGAGCTATGTTGTTTAAGAAAAGGAGTAT
>JAIRLV010000116.1 GCA_031259185.1 Elusimicrobiota bacterium
ATGTAAATAAAAAACAAAAACGTAAACGTAAAGATAATGAGGAAGAAATATTTAAAAAATTAGAAGATGCTGAAGAAAAAGTTGAACAATTTAAAAAAGAATATGAAAAAAGTAAAAAATCTTATTATGAATCTAAAAATACTTTAAAAAATGCTGATGAAAAAGATAGTCTTTATGATATTTATGTACATAATGTAAAAACGGATCTTTTAAATGCATAATCAGTTAAAAAATTAGTACAATTATATGAAAATGATGTTCAAGAATTAAAAAAAGATTTAAAAGAGGAAGAAGAATATTCTGAGGAAAAAATTGAAGATGTAAAAGAAAATGAAAAAGAAAAAGAAGAAGAAATAAAACCTGAAAAAAAATTTAAACTTGAAAATGAAAAAGAAAAAGAAGAAGAAATAAAACCTGATGAAATAATATCTGAGAAAAAAATAAAAAGTAAAGAAGAAGAAGAAAAAGAAAAAGAATTGAATGAAATGTATGTTAGTTATTTAAAAAGTAAAAAAGAAACTGAAAAAAAAATAAAACCTGAGAAAAAAGTTAAAAGTAAAGAAGAAGAAGAAAAAGAAAAAAAATTAAACGAAATGTATGTTAGTTATTATAAAAGTAAAAAAGAAACTGAAAAAGAAAGAAAAGATAATGAAAAAATTAAAAAATTAAAAAATGAACAATTTGAAGAAGCTAAAAAGAATGTAGGAGAAGCATTATTATCATATTTTACTAAAAAATTAGAAGAAATTAAATCTTTAAAAAAACAGAAAAAAAAAAAGAATATTATACATGATGATGATAAATCAGATGATGAAGAATATAAACATGAAAAACAAAAATGGAAAAAAGAAAAAGAATGGAATAAATATATAAAACAGTTATCAAAATATTATGAAACTGATTTAAAAAAATTTACATCTAAAAAAAGAAAAAGAGATAAAGAAGAGGAGGACGATAAAGAAGATAAAGAAGATGAGGAAGATAAAGAAGATAAAGAAAAAAAGAAAATTAAAAAACTTCGTACTACTGAACAGGAAGAAGAAAAAAATGAAGAAGAATTAAGTTATTTAATTAAATTGCAAGCTAAATATTTAGAAGAATATGAAGATAAAAAAGAAGAAAAACCTGAAGAAGAAAAACCTGAAGAAGAAATACCTAAAGAAGAAACTGAAGAAGAAAGAGAAAATGAAATTCAAAGAATACATGATGAACGTCTTAAATATTTAATTGATCAACAAGATAAAATGCTTAATGAGTATTCATCTGAACATAAAAAGAAAATTAAATTTAAAGAAAAAGAAAAAAAGAAAAAAGAAAATAAAGGAGAAAAAAGAAAATTAAAATTAACTAAAAAAGAACAAAGTATAAAAAATAAAAAAGAAAAAGTAAATGATATAATAAAAAAAATAAAAGAAAAAGAAGAAAAAATATTAAAAATTAGAAAAAAAATTAAAAATCTTCCTATTAATACTAAAGAATATATAGAAAAAGAAAGTGAAATAAAATAAATAAATAATCAAATAAATATTGAATATATAACATTACATTCTGTAGAAAAAATAATAGAAGAAGAATCTGAAGATTCTGAAGAAGAAGTACAACCATCTAATTTATCTCAACAAATATTTGATACAATTGAAAAAATAGAATTAGAACAAAATGATGATGATGAACAACTTATTTATACATTACCTGAAAATATAGAACAAATAGATGATGAAATTAAAAAAAAGGAAGCATATAAAAAATTTTTAGAAGAAAAACGTATAAAATTTAATGAAAAATTAAAAAAAATAAAGAATGATAGAAAAACAGAAAAAATAATAAAAACTAAAGAACAAAGAAAAGAAGAATATTATAAAAGATTAGAAAAACAAGCTAAATTAAAACAACAATTAGAAGATTCTAAAGAAACTTCTATGGAAGATTTAAAAGAAAAACTTAAAATATTAAATGAAAAGAAACAAAAATTTTCAGATATGGTAAATCAACCTCCATTATTTGCATTTAAATCAGTACATCAAGATCCATTACTTATATTAGAAGAAGAAAAAAACCAACAAAATATAGAAGAAATTGAAAAAAAAATTGAAGAAATAGAACAAGAAATTGAAGAAAACGAATTTGAAAATGAAGAAAAAAATTTAATTGTTATGGAAAAAATAAAAAATGAAGATATTGAAGAAAAAAAACTTGAAGAACAAATTAAAGAAATAGAAGAAGAGATTAAAGAAATAAAAGAAGAAGAGATAAAAGAAGAAACTAAAGAAAAAGAATCTGAATCTGAAGAACATGAACAAATTGAAATAAATTTTGATGATATTGAAATAAGTGAAGAAAGTGGTAGTATTACTACTACTAGTGATGAAGAAATTAATATATCTAAATTAAGAAAGAAAAAGAAAAAAATAAGAAAACAAGAAGAAGATGATATTGTAGAAGATAAATTAAAAAAAATGAATGTAAGACCAACAAAGAAAAAACGTCCTCAATTTATAAAAGAAGAAACACTTACTGAAGAAGATTTAGATTTTATAAATGATGAAGAAGCATTAAGAACAAAACAATTTATAAATAATTATAATAATACCGAATTATATATTTTTAATGAAGATAATGAAGATGATGGTTATTTATTATTAAATAAACCAATGAATGAAAATAATTTTAAAAATTTTATTAATTCAAATAAAACAAATAATAATAATAAACACGTTGGTAATAATACTGTATCTTATGGAACATATAAAATATTTTATATGAATAAATTACAAAGTATAAATGATATAGTTTATCATATAAAAAATGCATTATTACTAACTGGAATTCAATTAATGAAAATTCAAATTGCTTTTAGCGCTATTTGGGAAGCAAAATCATCAGTAATTAATGAAAATTCTTCTAGTTCTTCTAGTTCAAGTTCTTCTTCATCATCTAGTTCAAGTTATCAATATTATGAACAAGAAATTCATTTACATTCTGCAGATGCTAATCCTCTTTTGATAGTTGAATCTAATAATTTAGATGAAATTGAAGATTATGTGAAAAGTATATTAAAATATATACAAGGAAAAGGAAGTGATGGTGGTGAAAGTAGTCATCGTGTAATATCTGTGACAAAATTAATGTGTATTATTTACAATTGTGATCGGAAAATTTCTTCACCTGATAATAATGAAATTTTGGATAAAATTCTTAAAAGTCAATATGCTTTTTCAGTAAAACAAAAAAATTTATGTTGGTTTGGAGCAATGTCATATTTAAAATATCCTCGTGATACTTCTGAAAGGTATACTAGAAGACTTAGATTGACAAGATTAACATTTTATGAATTTTATGGAATGTTAAGAAAAACGAGAAAAATTCAAAAAGAATTTGAAGATAAATATGTAGGTTTTGATATGGTAACAGAAATGAATAGATTTGTAGATTTTTTTGAAGTTACTGTAAATGTTTATGAATATGATTTAGATGATGAAGGATTTATTAAATCGCATACTTATGTTCATCCACATCCTAAATATGTATTAAATGTTGGTTTAGTGTCTGATGATAATAATTATAATCATGCTGTATGGTTAAAGGATGTGGAAAAAGCATGTAATGGTTATTTTTGTCATAAATGCAAAGAAAGAATATACCATAATAGACGTGCATATGATCGTCATGTTAAGGAATGTACTGGATCAAAAATAGAAAAGAAACTCTTAGTTTCTTCTGTTCAAAGAATAATACATCCAAATATAATGAATAATCCATTATTACGATATTTAATAATTCAAAATAGATTAAAAGAATATAAACCTACAGAATATTATATTACTTTTGATTTTGAAACAATGGAAGAAGAAGTTCTTCCATCAAGTAGTAGTAGTATTGATGATGAAAATACTAAAACTTTATCTATAATTCATCCTTTATCAGTTGCAAGTTGTGCTAAGACAAAAAATGGTCCTATAATTAGATATTATGATATAAGAAAAGGTGAAGATTTTGTTACTCAATGGTTAACGGATTTGAATAAAGATGCTGAAGAAGTATTAAAAGATAATATATATCCTAATATAAATTATGAAACTGAGAAAATTCCTCTTTGTGTTCCAGTTTTAGGTTATAATAGTTCTCGTTTTGATTTGAATTTTCTTTTAAGTTATCTTCATAATCCTCCTGAATGGTATATAGAAAGTACTATTGGAAAATTAACTAATTTTAAAATAATAAAAGTAAGAAATAAAAATGGTGTTGTTCTAAATTTTTTAGATGCTATGAATTTCACACCTCCACAAACCTTAGATCAATTTGTTAAATCTTTTGGAAATATAAAATATGAAATGAAAGGAATTTTTGCGTATGAATCTATCAACACAGAAAATTATAATGAAGTTTTAAATAAAACGGAACCTTTTGAAAAAGAAGATTTTAATTCATATTTAAAGAATACTACTCTATCTGAAAAGGACTATCAAAATTATTTAATGGATTGGAAGGAAAAAGAATTTAAAACCAGATGGGATTATCTTGAATATTATAATATAAATGATGTTAGAATAATGCATTCTCCAATTGATAATCTTATAAAGATGATGTTTGTTGATGGTGTGGATATGTTCAGTTATCCTACTCTTGCAAGTTGTGCGACATGTATTAAATATCAGTATTGTTTTAAAAAATTTAAAGTTGGTTCTATTAAAAGACCATCATCAATAATTATTCCTACTAATGAAGATGAAAATGAAGATGAAGATGATAAAATTCACGAAGCAGATGATGGATTTAGAAATGCACAAGTAGTTCTATGTATGTCTTCTGGTGTGATAGTTGAATTAAAAAAAGAAAAAATTCCTAATTATAAATTTCAAATCAAATCTGATTGGTTGTTGAAAAAAATTGAAAGTTATAATAATCAGGACTTGTTTAGGAAAAGAGATATTAGTAATAATATTAAGTTTGAGGATTTATCTAAGATTCAGGATATGGTAGAAAAACAAAATAATAAATGTTTCATATGTGATGAAGAATTTGAAATTACTAAAGAACCTACATTTGACAGAATAGATAATAATCTTCCACATACTTTGGATAATATTGTTCTTAGTTGTTTAACATGTAATAGAATTCGTTCTAATAGATCATTAGAAGAAGTACAGTTAGAAATTCAATTAATTCGATATGCAAAACAAAATAAACTTCCTTTGACAATAAATAATGAAAAAGTAATTAAATTAATTCAATCTGGAATTACTGGAGGATTATCTAATGTATATCATAGATATAATATTTCAGGAGAAACATTAATTAATCATCTTCAGTATGATGATATAAATAAAAAAGTATATAGTGTAAATACAGATCATGTTATGACACATGTAACTGGTGTTGACTTTAATTCACTTTATCCTTCTTCTTATGGTTCTATATATAATTATATGGTTGATTATACAGATCATAAGATGTTGATGCCAGGAAATTATAAATTTCATACTGAAGATAAAGATGTTATTATATCTATTATTAATAAAAGAACTGAATTATTCATTGTTTCTCTAAAAGGTGAAATTCCTGTTAGTAAATTCAATGAGTTCATAAATTTTGCACCTATTTTTAGAAATATTCAAATAAATAAACAGAGAAAATTAACACAGTTAATGTCTACAATGGGAGAATTTATGGTATTTAATAATTATTATTTATGGTATTTAATGGATAGATTTGGATTTATTGTAAATGATGTTAAGGAAATGGTGACATTTGAAAAAAATGAAGATGGAATTTTCACTAATTTTGTTCAAACTTTTATGAATAGAAGAATTCAAGCTATAAAAAATGGTAATTCTGGTTTGGAAAAGTATTGTAAGATGATTCTTAATTCTGCATATGGTAAAGATGGGATGAATACAGCCAAATACACTAAAGTATTTTTTAAAGATACTAGAAGTACTTTTAAATGTCAATGTTTGCCTACTTTTATGGGATGTAGAAAAGTAGCTAAAAATTTCTATGCAGTTGAATTGAAAACTACATTTTATAGAATAAATACAGCTGTTCAAGAGTCTTTATTTACACTCGATAATTCCAAATATTGGTACTTGAAATTTATTTATGATTACATGTACAAATGTTTGGATATGAGTAAAATTCACTTCATTGAAGGTGATACAGACAGTTCTTACTGGGCTGTATCCGGTGATCCTGATGATGATCATCACCAACAATTTAAACATGTTGTTTCTAATCAATTCTTTTATAATGCTTTCACCAAATTATGGTTTCCTGATCCTGAAAAGGGTATTGAAGATGAAAAAAAATTATTAGGACTTAGTATTGAAAAAGAAGGAAAAATTATGGTTGCTTTAGCTCCTAAATGTTATTGTTTTTTTGTAGAAGGAAAAGAAACCAAAAAAGGAAAAGGAACACAAATGAAAAGAAATGATAAAATAAATTTAGAAAGTTATATCAATTGTATAAAACAATCTTCAACAGTATATGGAATAAATGTTGGTTTTAGAACAGTGAAGGCCGAAAACAATACTGATAATCAATTTCAAGTCATTAAATACGAACAAAAGAAAATAGCTTTATCAGCTACTGTATTAGATAAAATGATTATTTTTCCTACGCATCAATCTTGTGCACCTATTATTAAAGGTTTTACAAGTGAAAATTATGTTGAATCTTAGTTTTTATTTGTTTTTTAAAACATTTTGTATTTATTTAAATTTTTTTATTTGTGTCTATTGATATGAATAAAATATTAAAAAATTATCAAAATCTACAATTAGTTTATACACTTCACTTATTGTATTTATATATTTAATTAATAAATTGTCATTTTTTTCAATATCTTTAAGTTGTTCAATTAAAAATTTAATTTTTTCATACATTCCATCTATAAGTGATCTTATTGAAGAATTCTTAACTCTTTCTAATAATAGTTCTAATTTAGTAGTAAATTCCTTGAATTTGTTACAACAATAAATATATTTTATTAAGTATTCTCTTACTAAAATACTTGTAGGATCTATTTCATCGAAAAATAAATTTTTACCAGTATCTGTCATTTTTTATTAACAGAAATTTTTTATAAATTATTTTAAACTTAATTGAAATGTAAAAAAAATTAATTAAATTTTTATTGCTACTAATTTATTAACTATTTTTAATCTAATATTATTTAATTTTGTTGCTTCTTCTACTAACATTTCAGCATCTTTTTTATATTCTTCTTTATCTTTCATTTTATTATACATTTTCATTAACATATTTATATTAGTATTTAAAGGTTTTAATTTATTTTCTAATTGTTTAAATTCTTCTTCACTCATAAT
>JAIRLV010000160.1 GCA_031259185.1 Elusimicrobiota bacterium
GCTCCAGGTTCTATTACTCCAATAACCGGAATATCTAAATTATTTGTTAAAATTTTTAAAGAAAACGAAGTTGCTGTATTACACGCAATAATCAAAATTTTTATATTTTTTTTTAATAGAAAATTAGCGATTTGCATAGAAAATTTTTGAATTGTTTTAGGAGATTTGTTTCCATATGGGACTCTCGCAGTATCTCCAAAATAAAAAATATCTTCATTTGGCATAAGATTTATAATTTCTTTCATTACAGTCAATCCGCCGATTCCAGAATCAAATATGCCAATTGGTTGTTTCATTGAATTTATTATCCTTTTTGTTTAGATTTTATTTCTTTAATTTTATCTAAAAATTTAAAATCATCAAATTTAGTTTCCATAATCAAACAATAAAATTTTGAAGCATCAAACTTACTAAAATAGATACTTTCTGTATTAATTAACTCTTTTATTTTTACGAAATCCTTTTCTGTTGTCAAAACATAATCGCAATTACTTATAGCTTTTATCAAATTTTCTTTTTTAAACCAATGATGATCTGCAAAAAAATATTTATGTAAAATGTTTAAGTTCCCTTCAAAATCCAAATTTTTAATAGTTTTCTCAAAACTACTTGGATTTCCTATAGCAGTCAAAATATTAGATTTAGACTCTTTTTTAAAAAAATCTTTAATTTCTATTTTGTGATTATCAAAATTTAAAAAATAAGACGGAATATACTCTGATAGAATTATATTATTTTTATTGAATCCAAAATCATTTAGTTTTTCTATAGTTTTTTTTATTTTATTGTGTTCTGCTAAATTAGTTTTTGTTAATATAATAAAATCAGCTTTTTTAATATTTTCAATTGGCTCTCGTAAAGTCCCTCGTGGTAAAATAAAATCTTGAAAAAATAAAAAATTTGCGCTTACATCTATTAAAATTATATTTAAATTTTTGTAAATAGATATTTTTTGAAAAACATCATCCAATATTATATATTTTATTTCATTTTTTGAAATATTTAATAATTCTTGAATAACTTTTTTTCTGTTTCCTCCAATTCCTAAAAATATTTCAGGTTCTCTTTTTCTTATCATAAACGGTTCATCGCCAATTTCTTCAATCCTTAAATTTTCATTTTTTAAATTTAATGGAGTAATTATTTTTATATTTTTACTTTTTCTTTTATAACCTCTGGAAATTACAGCAATATTTTTACTTTTTATTTCTTTTTTCAAAATATTTTTTTTCAAAATATCTATAATCTTTAAAAGAATTGGCGTTTTCCCTGTGCCTCCAGTTGTTATATTGCCAACGCTTATAACAAAAATATATTCAACTTTAAAAATTTTCAAAATACCAATTTTATACAACAAATTTCTAGAAAAAAGTAAAAAAATATAAAAAAATGATAAAATTTTAAGTAATATGTTTAGCAAATGCCAATTAGATTTTTTATAAATTAAATTTTTATAGAAATCGAGATTTAAATTATTTTTCATAAAATTAATTTTTAAGTGTTTCATATATTTTTTTAATTTGCATATTTGTATAGTCTAAAAAATATTTTTATAAAATTCAACTAAAATTTTTCATTCAAAGTATATAAATTTATATAAATTTTTCTTGACTCTGAAACAATAAAAAATATAATTAAAGTCTATGTATAAAGAAATTAATTAAATAAATGATAGATTGTAAAGTTTATGATTTTTTATTAAAACAATGTTTTTAAAATCAAAACAAATAGATAATATTTTAAATTTAAAAAAATGTAATTTATGTCCTAGAAACTGTGGAGTAGATAGAACCGCAAAAAAACTAGGATATTGTAAAGCGAGCGACGATATTTATATTGCTAGCCAAAATTTGCATTTTGGAGAAGAACCGCCAATTTCTGGTATTGATGGATCAGGCGCAATTTTTTTTAGTCATTGTAATCTTGGATGTATTTTTTGTCAAAATTATCCAATAAGTCATTTAGGTAATGGTAAAAAAATTACCATAGAAGAATTATCTCTAATTATGTTAAAATTACAATCTAAAAAAGCTCATAATATCAATTTTGTTACTCCGTCCCATTATTCAAATCAAATTGTAAAATCAATTTTAAAAGCAAAAAGAAATGGACTAAAAATCCCAATTGTTTATAATTGTAGCGGTTATGAATCAAAAAATGTATTAGACTTTTTGAATAAAGAAAATATAGTAGATATTTATCTTGTTGATATGAAATACGGATTTGATGAATTAGCAAAAAAATATTCGAATGTTGATAATTATGTAGAAATTAATAAAGTCGTAATTCAAACTATGTTGGATAAGGTTGGATATCTTGAATTAGATGAATATAGAATTGCAAAAAAAGGGTTAATAATAAGACATTTAATGCTTCCAAATAATATTGAAAATACAAAAAAAGTTTTGGATATTTTATCAGATATTGTGGATGTAAAAAAGGTTCATATAAGCTTTATGTCTCAGTATCATAAAGCTTATTTATCAAATAATTTTCCTGAGATAAATAGGAAACTTTTTGAATCAGAATATAAAGAAGGTGTTGCATACTTAGATAAGAAAGGATTTGAAAATGGCTGGCTCCAAAATTTTTGATTATATATAACAAAAATAATTATGGATATATACAAGCTAATAAATACCTTTTTTCTTTTTTAAATAAATTTTTACATTATCCTTCTATTGCATCAACTGGACATGCTCCTTTACATGCTCCACAGTCTACACAAACATCTGGATCTATAATTCTTTTATTGTTTTCTTCAGAAATTGCAGTGACAGGACAAACTGATTCGCATGAACCACAATTTATACAATTATCTAAAATTTTATGCGCCATCTTTTATCTCCTAAATAAAGTAAGTTCAAAAAAACTTGATTTATAGCTTTAAGAATAATAAAAAACTTAAAAAAAGTCAAATAATTTATCTTACTTAATCATTGTCATTATCATTAATAAATTTTATTGATTTAAAAAATATTGAATAAAAAATCTAAATTTAATATAATATATAGATATGCTTTTTTAATTTTGAAAATAACGATACTTGTGAACTATTATTTTTTAGGAAGGAGCTTATGAAAAGAAAAGAAAATTCTACTATCAATTATTCTCCCAAAAAACAAGGATTATATGAAACCAAATTTTAACATGACAATTGTTGAGTTGGATTCATTTGCGATATTAAAGGTAAAAAAAGCCATAATATTATAAAAAAAGGATTAGAAATATTAATTAGTATGACACATCGTGGTGCTGTCGGAGCTGATCCTTTGACAGGAGATGGCGCTGGAATTCTAATTCAAATGCCAGATGAATTTTTTAGATTAGAAGCAAAAAAGTTAAATATCAACTTGCCAGAATTAGGAAAATATGCAGCTGGTATGATATTTTTACCTCAAAGTGAAAAAGAAAAAAAATTTTGTATAAAAACTATAGAAACTGAAATAAAAAATGCTGGTCAAAAAATTTTATTTTGGCGAGATATACCTGTCAACGTAAATGTAATTGGAAAAACAGCACAAAATACTAAACCAATAATTAAACAAATTTTTATTGAAATGCCAAATAACGTAAAAGTTGGATTAGATTTTGAGAGAAGACTTTA
>JAIRLV010000183.1 GCA_031259185.1 Elusimicrobiota bacterium
CAATGCTAACGTTCCCTCTTTGCTTAGGCAAATGTGGCGTTATTTTTTTTAATTGTTCTTTTGTTATTTTCATACTTCCTTTTATACTTTTTTTTATTCTTGTGTCAACACGCCCTAGTAAAGTTCAAGAAATTTTAACAAAATATGGCTGTAACATAAAAGTCAGCTTGGGACTTCCTGATTGTAGTTCAAATGTTTGTTCCGAAAATGGTTTAATAATTTTAGAATTGTTAAATGCAAAAAGCAATAAAGCTTTTGTAAATGAATTGAAAAATCTTGATAATATAAAAGTAGAATTTATAGAAATGTAAGTTTTTATAACTTAAAATAACTTTGAAAAGAATAAAATTGAATTGCAAAATAAAATATAATATAGTATAATATTAATTTAAAAAAATTCATGGAGGATTATTGAATGGCAGATAGGGTTTATTTAACACGCGCAGGGTATGAAAAATTGAAAAAAGAATTAGATAAACTAAAGATTGTTGAAAGAAAAGAAATAGTGCAAGAAATAAAAGAAGCAAGAGAACAAGGGGATTTATCCGAAAATGCAGAATATGATGCTGCAAAAGAGAAACAAGGTCGCATTGAATCTAGAATTGCTATTTTAGAAGATAAATTAGGAAGAGCAATTATAATAGATTCAGAAGAATTTAACAATGACGAAATAAGGATTGGATGTGAGATTAAATTATTAAATTTAGAAAATAATAAGGAAATAATTTATATTTTTGTTGATGAGAGTGAAGCAAATTTTAGTGAAAAAAAAATTTCTATCACTTCACCTGTTGGACAGGGATTATTGGGGCATAAAGTTAATGATTTTGTTGAAATAGTATTACCAGCGCGAACTTTAAAATTAAAAATTTTATCAATTATAAGAGTGTGATTTAATGAAAATAAAAAATAATTTATATTTTTATTTATTATTTTTTTTAGTATTAGTAATTGGAATAGGTTGTAAAAAAAATATTGAAACAGATAATTTGGCAATAGACACTCCCGAGCTAACAGAATTGGATAGAAAAGATGAAAAAGGAGATATTAGAAAAAACATAAATGAATATGAGATAGATCCTTTTAATGTTGAAGAACCGAATTTTAGAGGAGTTGAATTAAAATCTTCATTAGAACTAAAAACTATTTATTTTGATTATGACAGAGTAGATATAAAACAAGAATATAAACAATCTTTAGAACAAAGCGCGAAATGGTTAAAAGAAAATACGGACTATAAAATTTTGATAGAGGGGCATACAGATAGACGAGGTTCTATAAAATACAATCTTGGGTTAGGACAAGACAGAGCCTCTAAAGTAAGATCATATTTAGCATATTTGGGAATAGATCCTGGAAGAATTGCGACAATAAGTTATGGAAAAGAAAAGCTAGTATCTAATGAAAATACAGAAGTCGGGCATGCAAAAAATAGAAGAGTTGAATTTTTTATTTATAAAAATATTTCTGATAATTAATAATATGATGGAGATTTATTATGAAAAAAAATATAATATATTCTTTATTTTTTATTTTAATTTTATTTAGCGGATGTTCTAATAAACAAAATTTTATTTATATAGATTTGTATAATTTAAGGAAAGAGCCAAATTTTTTTTATACTTACAATTTTTCTTCTAAAAATATACAAGAATTAAAAAAAATCGTAAATTTATTGCAAACAGATCCTTTATATTCAGTTTTGATAAAAGATTATATTCTTGATATTTCTGTAAGAGATAGTTTAGCAATAGCTCAATATAGAGCAGATAAAATTATTTCTTATTTGCAATCATATTCTGTGGATACGAAGAGAGTTGATATAGAAATATATGGTAAAAAAAATAATGTTTTTATTTTTAGATGGGGAAATTCTGGGGCATTAAAAGAAAAATTAAAGGTTGAATTATCGCAAGAAGAGCCGCAAGTTGAATTATCGCAAGAAGAGCCAAAGATTGAATTATCGCAAGAAGAGCCAAAGGTCGAATTATCGCAAGAAGAGCCAAAGGTAGAATTATCGCAAGAAGAGCCACAAGTTGAATTATCGCAAGAATATATTGAAATGAAAGAAGCTAATGAAGAATTAGAAAAACAAGGTATAACACTAATACAAATAAATGAAAATGATATTAATAATAAAGAATATTTAAATAAAGATGATGAACATGTATCAAATTTTGAATTTAAAAATATATATTTTGGATATAATAAAAGTAAAATTACAAAAAAAGATAAAGAATATTTAGAAAAAATTGTAGAATGGTTGAATAAAAATCCAGATTATAAAGTTTTGGTAGAAGGTTATACAGATAGTAGAGGATCAGTAAAGTATAATCTAAATCTAGGAGGGAAAAGAGTAAATGAAGTTGCAGAACATTTGGAAACACGAGGAATAAATTCTGATATCATAAAAAAAATAATTTACACCTCAAAAAAGAAAAAGAAGGAGACAGAAGCAGAACATGCAAAAAATAGAAGAGTTGAAATTTCATTTATAAAAAATATTAATGAGACAATGCAAAATGTTTGATAAAATACATATAAAAATTTGATAAAAATATATGTAGATAATAAATTTATTGAATTTATTGAACTTTAAAAAAATGACACAAATAATTTTTTACATGGAAAAAATTATAATGTTTTTATTTCTTGTGTAGATAAAAATCACGCCTGAAATAAAAGAAATTTAGAAAAAAAATACAATATAAAAAATAAGTTATATGTATAAGTTAAACTTTGATGATATAAATACCACTGTTACTTTAACTAATTCAGATAAATTAAA
>JAIRLV010000232.1 GCA_031259185.1 Elusimicrobiota bacterium
ATATGCTTTCATTCTTGATAGAAGAAATATGGGCGATATAATTTGCGTTCAAAACAGTTATGGCTCTAAAGAATTCGACGATGCTCTTTCTCTTGTAGGTAAAGAATATGGATTTAAAAGTGAACGAGGTAGCGTTTCTGATGCAAACACAATCAGTGAATATATAAACTGTGCCAATCTTTCAGTTGGTTATCATAATGCTCATACAAAAACAGAATTTGTTTCTCTTATGGGTATGAAGAACACCTTAAATTATGTTAAGGCGTGTTGTGAATATCTAAAAGGAAAAGAATTTAAAGTAGAAGCAAAACCGGTTTATACTGTTCCATCCACTACATATTATGATGATTACGAAAATAGGTATGAAAGAGGTTATGACCGTTATAATTATACCCAAAATTATTGTCATAGATGCAAATCATATGTTAAAAGTTCTGAATTTAATTTCACAAAAAGACTTTGTCATGAATGTGAAAAAGATGAACAAAAAATTAGTGATATTAAAGAATATGCTGAAATTAACGATATTGAAGAATTAGTTGGTTTAACAGAATTTTATCAAGATTAAATATTACTTCCTTGATATAAAGTTAAATATTAAGGAAGAATAATATGGCGATTAATTCTGGTAAAAATGGTGAACTTGGCCCTAATAATTTAGTTTATGAAGGCGATAAAACAAATTTTATTGAAAGTGAAGGAGACGTAGTTGGTGGAGCAAATAATAAAGGCAACATATGGACTCCT
This sequence comes from Elusimicrobiota bacterium, assembly GCA_031259185.1. Lineage (GTDB taxonomy): Bacteria > RUG730 > RUG730 > RUG730 > RUG730 > JAIRLV01. The sequence goes on from JAIRLV010000232.1 coordinate 748, forward strand.
TATGGTGGAGCAACCGCATCAGAAACAGCAGTATTAGCAAACCGTTCTCCAGAAGAAAAAGGTTCTCCAAATGCTGTTGATATGACTCAACAAGAACCTTTAGGTAATGTTTTTGCAGAAGAGGGAGGAAAAAACGTTTTCAATAATTCTGCAAGAATAAGTATACAGGGAAATTTATCAAATTTTCCTGGAGGCGATGATAATCCATCTCCTATGGCACATACTTTATTTGGCACAAATGCTCTTGAATATGGACGTGAAGACCAAGAAGTATAACATTTAAAAATAATTTAAAAATGCAAATGCCCTATAGAAATATAGGGCATTTTTTTTGAGGGAATGTATGGCTGATCATTACGAAGTAAAACAAGTAATTGTGTTACGTTCTGATTTAAATTATGGTTCAAAAGGAAAAATGATAGCGATGGGTTGTCATGCTTCTTTAGGGCCAATAATGAAATTACTTCAACGTGATATACACTATGATAATCCTACTAATATATCATATTTTGATATATGGTGTAAAGGATCTTTTGCCAAAATAGTTTGTAAGGCTGAGAATATTGAAAAAATCTATGACTTACAGAAAGAATGTGAAAAACGCTTTATACCTTATTCGATAATTACAGATAACGGGACAACAGTTTTTGGCGTCCCTACAGTTGTAGGTATTGGAATTGGGCCTTATGCAAGCGATAAATTAAATGAATTTACAGGAGATTTAAAGCTTTTATGAAGATTAGAATCAAAGTTCAACCATTATCTAGATTTTGTAGTTATAAAAATAAATTCAAAGTCTATATGATAAAAAATAAATTAAACAAAAAAATGTATATTGGAATTACTGATAATTTTTATAGAAGAATGTCTGAGCATATGACAAGCGCTACCAATATCAATATGATTGAAGAAATAAAAAGAGTTGGTGTAAACAATTTTGTATGTGGAGTTATTAAAACTTTTTCAACAAGATATAAAGCACAAAGTTATGAATCTTTTCTTATAAAGAAATTTCATAATTCTAATAAACCATTATATAATATTGCTATTCCAAAATAAGGGGATGAGTTGTTTCGACTGCCATTGAAATTATACGAGTGTAAAGCCCAACGCAAACAAGCTCGGAGTAAATAGCAGGACCGGGAGTCATTCTCCCGCATCTCCAATAAAATAATATGACAGCAATTCATGTAGGCAAAAAAGACAATAATGTTTCAATTTGGTTTTATTGTGATAAAACCAATGTGATATTTAAAAAAGATTTTAAAGAAGATGATCCAATTACTGTAATAGATCTTCTTGAATTTTTTGAGGCATTACCCGAAGTGGCTATTATTCACGCAAAAAAAGAATAATGCATAAAGAAATTTCAAATTTAAATAGACAGGTGAAAGAGTTTATAAATGGAACAGAATGAAGCAATTTCTAGTCTTATAAAAAAATATTTTTATCTTACAGATAAAAGTAAAAATGATTTTGATTGGTTTTTAAACAATCAAGAACACGCGGAAGAGTTTAAGCTTATAGCTGAACAACCTGATAAAAGATTGTTTCTTGATTATCCTGTTGAAGCAAATGAAATTTTTGATGATAGTTGGCAACGGTTCAGGTCTAATTATAGAAAATTTGTAGAGGTTGAAAGATTAACTTACAAAAATTATATTGATAACAAAACGAATAATAATATAAAAATATCAAAAGCATTATTTGAATATTATTGTCAAAAAGATTTTTCAGTATTTGAAGATTTTAAATCAAAACATATACCAAATTATGAAGGATTTAAAAATCATATGATCAGATTTATATTTACTGATAAAGATCCAAATAAATATTTTATCAATAAGATGTATTTCAGTAATGACGGAAAATTTGTATTATATTGTATAAATAGAGAAAATAACAAGAAGGTGTACCTTCGTAAAAAAATTCATAATAAAACGTTTAAAAATGCTTTGAAGGCATATAATATTCATATAAAAATTACAGAATTTTTAAATTCAAATTATCTTGGGAACAGGCTTAAAATATCTGATTTAAAAGTATGTTTAAGTTTAAATTATTCTGATTGGCTTCTCTGTTCTACAAAAAATTCTTGGACTTCATGTTTAAGTCTTGAAAACAGTTTAGGATATTGGGCAGGATTGGCTAGTCTTGTTTGTGATAAAAATCGCATAATGATATTTCTTACAGATGGAAAAGAAAAAGAATTTATGGGAATTAAATCCTATAATATGATAAGACGTGCCTGGGCTTTATTATTGCAAAATAATAATAAAGAGACGTTTATTCTTTGTAATAAAATTTATCCAAATAAAGATAAATGTTTTGATTTGGAAAAACTTAATATTTTTCCAGAAGGCATAAAATATATTTATAGTAGAGATTGTATAAATCAAGAACTTTTTAGCAAACATTATTTACCAATTATTTGGCATAAAGGAAGAAAAGGGGTAAATTTTACTTCTGGCATTTATGAAGATTCTTTGACAAAAGAATTTACAAACAATAAAGAATTCATGTGTTATTCCACTAGATCAGATGAATATGGAATTAATCCGTATACACTTGTTAGTGAAAAAGACATTTATGGATTTGAGGGAAAAGAAGAGGAGACAATATCATTTGATCATCATGCTTATTGTTGCACAATGAATAATGTAAGAGAAGTATCATAATGATTGAAAGATGCGGTTCTTATTATGTTTATAAATGTGATGATTGTGGAAAAATTTTAAAACTTTCATTACGTTCAGATGGAAAATACGAAACATTGTATAATATTTGCAAACAAGCCGCAAATAATATGATTACATATTGTAAAGATGATAAAACATTTAATATTTTTTCTAAACTAAAATGTTATAATTGTAATTCAAAAAGAAGTATTGGAAGGTTTGCGGTTATATTTGGTAAACCAAACTATATATTAAAAATAGATTCTAATACAGATTCACTTGTGTTTTTAAATAATATGTTTATTACTTGTAGAACCCACATTCTTCAAAAATTAAAAGAGGAATATGAGTTAAGATGAGCAAAACAATATTGTAAGTTGTTTTTTATTTTAGAAAAATTCGTTCCCGTACTGGTCTGTTAAAAAATAAAAAGATAATTATTAAGATTCCTGGAAATTATTTAAATTTATTCCTACATCATCTGCGCTTTTTGTCTGTATAAATATTCCATTTTTAGGAGACATTTCAGCAGCTTTTATTTTAGCAACAGCTTTAATAATTTCGACTAAATTAGCATTTCCTTCATTTTTTAATCTTTGAGATTCTATAAGCAGATTTTTTGTAGATTCAGAATGATCTTTTGATTTTAATATTTCAGATAAATAATGTTCAAATAAAGTATCTGTATTTCTATCTACTTTATCTGTTCTTTCAAGAATTTGTTCAGTAAGAGACTCTAATGATAAATTGCTTTTTTTTACTTCTTCAATCTTTTCATTTTCTTTTGTTTGAAGAGATTTTTCTATTTCTTGAAGAGCTGTGTCAATTTCCGTCATTTTGTAAAACTCTTAAAATAATCTGACTTTATTATGTTTTTTATTTTTTCATTATTAAATTTTTTTATAGTAAAAAAAATTGTTTTATATGTTATTGGAATATTATAGTAATGAAGAAAGCTTGTTAAATTATTATATGTAAGATTGTCTTCTTCAGAAATTATATCTTCTTTTATTTCATATTTCATAATCTCAAATATAATTTCTAACGTATCTTTATTAATTGGGTAATCTGATATTAAAACATTACAATAAGATTCTCCTATTTGAACATCTATTATTCTTGTTAAATCTTCATTGTTTACATCTTTTAAAAAACTGATAAAAAAATCAAACATAGGTTTATTGTTATTGTTTCCACAGCAAAATATATAATTTTTATTTTTTAATTCTATATAATCTTTGTTTAAATTATTACAATAAATTATATTTTCATTATTAGCATTTTCACTTGGCTGAAAAGATACTAATTTTATATTTTCTTTGACAGATCCATAATAAACAATATCATTATTTTCTACATTTTTAAAAATGCGATCAATTACTTCAAATAATCGTTTTATATTATCTGTTTTTTCAAACTTCATAATATTAACTTAACATTTTTTTAAGAGCTTTTTGTTTACATTTTTTTTCATATTCTGGATCATTATCAGAAAACCATGCATATTTGTAATTTCCTATTTTAATTACAAATGGTTTTTCTTTTGAAACTATTGCTTGTACGCGATTAGGAGTTAAAGCAATGCCTACACTATCAGCACATTCATAAAGAGTTTTATATTCTTCAATACGAACATCTGTGTACTCAGGACAAATTGAAAATACTTTCAATTTGTCCTACCTATAAAAAATTTTATCATATTTTATTTAATATTTTCCAATAATTAATCTATCAGGTTCTTTAATTAACTTAAACTTTTC